>NZ_DATMGA010000009.1:0-74369 GCF_035555955.1 Eoetvoesiella sp.
CACGCTCGACGCGTTCAATCAATACATCTCGGATTCCTAAGATAAAATCGACGGGGGACATCGGCATTCCTTCCATTAAGCTCGTTCTTCGCAAAAACAAGTTTAATGAATGTCGCTGTCCCCCTTTAATGAGGAAGAGCCTTTCTTTTTTCAGGATTCAGTTTCCAGTTCTGCCTGCTGACACTACCAACAAGGACTACCAACAAGGCGGCGGCAGGCGCACATCAAACCGGCGCCATCCCATTGGCCGACAGGCATTGCCTGCCATTTGGATTTGGCGAAAATACGAAACAGCCGGTCACACGGCGGCATTCTTTCAATACAATGGTTGCCGCGCAGCCTGATCACAGGTGCCGGCGCACCGGCCCACCGAAGGAGACTCCGTCGCCATGTTCTTTCACAGCAACACGATTCTGGTGATCTTCATCCTGGGGATGATCGCCACCTTCATCGGCTTCGGCCTTCGCGATCGCAACCTCGGCA
This sequence comes from Eoetvoesiella sp., assembly GCF_035555955.1. Classification (NCBI taxonomy): domain Bacteria; kingdom Pseudomonadati; phylum Pseudomonadota; class Betaproteobacteria; order Burkholderiales; family Alcaligenaceae; genus Eoetvoesiella; species Eoetvoesiella sp. The sequence continues at coordinate 484 of NZ_DATMGA010000009.1, forward strand.
TCACCCTGCTGGGGCTGGGCTTGCTGGCCGCGCTGTTCGCCATCATCAACAAGGCCGCGTCACTGTTCGGCGGCTAGACATGCCGGCGCGCGGCCAGGGCGGTTCGGATCAGGCGGTCAGGTAATGAGCTCGACCCGCCCAGTGTCGAGATGATAAAGCCCGCCCACCACCTTGAGTTTGCCGGCCTGGACCGCCTTGTCGAGAATTGGCGTGGCTTGTTGCAGGCGCTGCACGTTTTGCCTGATATTCTGGATGGTTGCGGCCATGAGCAAGGTGCCTTTTTTGGGCGATTCGCTTGCGGCAACCCGCACGGCAGGCATCAGTTCGGTGACGATGTTTTGAATATGGCCGGGAAATTCGGCTGGCTTTTCGAAGGCGCCTACCGCTGCATTTACCGCGCCGCAACTGGTGTGACCCAACACCATGATGGCCGGCGTATTCAGAACCGCGACGCCGTACTCCAGGCTTGCCAGAATATCGTTGGTGACATAGTTGCCGGCCACCCGCGTCACGAACAGGTCGCCTCTTTCCGCGTCAAAACATAATTCGGGACCGACCCGGGAATCGGCGCAACTCAGAATGCCTGCATAAGGGTTCTGCCCGCGCACCAATGCCGCGCGTGTGGATGCGTGGTTCCGGCTTTTGGTCTTGCCCGAGGTGTATCGCTGATTTCCGGCAAGCAGGCGTATGACGGCCTGATCAGGTGAAAGAACGTTTTCGGGCTTGGGCGGTGATTTTGCATAGGCACGCCCCACCGTCGCGGACATACCCATCAGTGAAAACGCAGCTATCGTGCCAAGGGCGGCACGCCTGGACAGCGACTCGGGCGCCCCCGCTACGGAATCCCGGCCTACGCATAATTTGCACATGTCCTGCCCCCTGTCTTTTACGTTATGGTCATAGGTTACATTTCAGAGTGAAATACAGCATTCAAGACTTTTCAGCATCTACCCGAAAACGTGCGGGCCTTTCGATGGTAATTACTTCTTGACACAAAAACAACTACAAGGATTATTCTAGATACAAAGCAATCGTCGGTACCGGAGGCCTTATGACAGCGTCCATCAGCGACACCCGCCCTGATCCACAGTTGATTCGGTGGCGTTATTTATGGTACGTGGCGGCGGCGCTTCTGGTAATGATCGCCGCCATACTCTACGGCAATACCTGGTTCCTCAATTGGGTCCACGTCATGAGCGGTGTGCTCTGGACGGGCATCGACCTGTTCATGGGATTCGTCATCGGCCCCATACTGCGCCGCGTTTCAGTCCCCGTCCGCAAGGAAATCCTGATCCGGCTGACGCCGGTAACGCTGTTCCTGCTGCCGGCCCTGTCCGTCATCACTGGCACATCGGGCTGGTTTCTTGCCGTACATCTCGGCTTCACGCAAATGCCCTGGCCCCAATTCGGCTGGATCGCCGCCGCCCTGGTTCTGATCACCCTGATGACCATACAGGGGCTCGGCTACCTGTTGCCGACCAGTGTGCGCGTCTGCCTGGAATTGCAAAAGCCGGATCCCGACGGGCAGAAGATCGGACGGATGATGAGCCGCTTTTACTATGTCGTGGCCAGCCAGGGCGTCATGCAGGTGCTGATCATCATTGTCATGGCAAGATTGGCAACCGGCGTGTAAGCCTTGCACCCCGCCGGGATTGCAACCAGGATTTATGTATTATGTAGTTCCTTTGCAAGCCCGTGCGACTCCACCCTGGTCTCGGGAATACCTGTTTGAAGAACATACACTACTGGCTGTTGCTGCAGATCGCGAAATATCCCAAGGCCTTCATATGCGGGGTGGGAGTTCTCATGGCCGCAACGCTCATGCTGGCCACGGCGGCAACGGTATTGTGGGTGGACAAAAGCGGCATCGCCGAGCGCCATGACAAGGCCATCGACATGGCTCAGGCCATGCTCGCCGAAAGCACCTCGTTGCTCGACCACCTGGCCGCGCACGGCAAGATTTCCTGCGACCAGCAAGGCCTTATCCACCTGAACGCGCATCTGCTGAAATCCCGGTACCTGCGCGAAATCGGCATGATGGACGACGACAGGCGGCTGATCTGCTCGACCGCACTGGGCCTGCTGCCCAAGCCCATCAAAGGGAACTACCCGGTCATTACATCGCGTTCGGGGCTGCAGTTGATCAATAACGTGCCGCTCGAGATGGCGAACAAAACGGTCAAGGCCACCCTCATCCAGTACAAGCACTTCAACGTGGTGTTGAGCCCCTATATAACGGACGACCTGTACACCAGCGCCGATGCGGTCTGGATGCGCACGGCAGACGGCCTGGCGCTGCTCGGATCCAGCAAGACCCTGGACGAAGCGCGGAGCATGCGCGACCGTGCGGCTCGCAGCAAAGAAACCGCGTTCACGTTTCACAATCTCGGCTACGAGCTCGTCACGGTGCACCCTCAAATAGACCTGGTCATGCAGACGCAACGCAGCCTGGGCCAGATCACGCGGCAAAACGGCGTGCTGCTTTTCTGCATGCTGATCGGATCATCGCTGATCACCGTGCTGGCGGTCGGGGTGCTGGCTCCATATGTGGCGACCTGGTCCAGCGTGCAAAACCGCGTGCAATTCCTGTGCGACGAAGAGCACCTTTTGCTGGTCTACCAGCCCGTCTTCGATCTGGCCACCATGAGGCCTGTGGGCTGCGAAGTGCTGATGCGCATGCGGGAGGGCGCAAATCTGTGGATGCCCGACCAGGTCATTCCCGCCATTTTAAGTTCGGGCCTGGCCCGCCAGTTCGACTATGCCGTTACCCGGAAAGCCGTACGCGAACTGGCCGAACACCTGCCCGCCCAGGCCGCGCCGTTCCAGATGGCCCTGAACTATTTCCCCGAAAGCGTCGACCAGGCCGCGTTGATCCCCGTACTGCAAAGCGCCTTGCGGACAGCGGCAAGAAACGATATTGAAATCTGCGTCGAAGTCACCGAGCACAGCCTTTCCAGCGAGCTCATCGCGGAAGTCAAGAGCCTGAAGGAACAGGGATTCCAGATCGCCATCGATGATTTCGGCACGGGCTACTCGAACCTGAGCTCCGTCAAGAAGCTTTCACCCGACGTGCTGAAGATCGACAAGTCCTTCATCTTCGAGCTCGAGGACGCCACGGTGCGCTCCAACCTCATCCAGGAAATCGTCAACATCGCCCGGGCGGTCGGCGCCGTCGCCATTGCCGAGGGCATTGAAAAACCCGAACAAGCCAGGCTCCTGGCCGAGCTGGGGGTTCAGTACGGCCAGGGCCATGCCCTGGCCCATCCCATGGAGCTGGAGCCGTTTCTGGCCTTCATGCGCAAGTTCAGCTAAAAACGCCGCCGCGCAGCCGTGAAGTATCATTTCCCCTACGGATCAATCCCGATCCCCGCCCACCCTCCGCGACCATGAATGAAAACGACGTCATGATTCTGGCCTGCATCGGCATGACAGCCATGTTCTGCCAGTGGATCGCCTGGAAGCTGCGCCTGCCGGCCATTCTTTTCTTGTTGATAGCGGGCCTGATCGCCGGACCGCTGACGGGCATGCTCGACCCCGACGCCCTGTTCGGCCAGTTGCTGTTTCCCTTCATATCCCTTTCCGTGGCCGTCATCCTGTTCGAAGGCAGCATGACGCTGCAGTTTCGAGAGGTGCGGGGCCTGGGGCGCGTGGTGACGCGCCTGGTCAGCGGAGGCATGCTCATATCCTGGCTGGTCACCACAACCGGCACGCACTGGATCATGGGGTTTCCATGGGACCTGGCTTTTCTGTTCGGCGCCATTACCGTGGTCACCGGACCCACTGTCATCACACCACTCTTGCGCACGGTGCGCCCCGTTGCGCCGGTCGCCCGCACCCTGCGGTGGGAAGGCATAATCATCGACCCGATAGGCGCCTTGTTGGCGGTGCTGTCCTACGAATTCATCGTCGCCTTGCATGGCAGCGCGGGCTGGGGACACGCCATCTATGTTTTCGGCGGCACGGTCTTGACCGGCGTGCTTACAGGCTTTGCCGCCGGCTTCATCGTCGGCGAAATCGTGCGCAGAAACTGGCTGGCCGATTATCTGGTGAACGTCACGGTATTGGTGCTGATGTTCGGCGCGTTTGCCGTTTCCAACGCGCTGCGGCACGAATCCGGCCTGCTGTGCGTCACCATCATGGGAATGTGGATGGCCAATCGCAAAGGCGTTCCCACCGAAGAGATACTGGAGTTCAAGGAAACCCTGAGCCTGATGCTGCTGTCGGTCTTGTTCATCCTCCTCGCCGCGCGCATGGATTTCGACAGCCTGCGGTCGCTGGGTTGGAAACCGGCCGCCATCCTGGCGGTCATGCTGTTCATCGCCCGTCCGCTGAAAGTCATCTTCTCGACCTGGGGTTCGGCGCTCAGTTGGCGGGAGCGTGCGCTGGTCGCCTGGATAGCGCCGCGCGGCATCGTGGCAGCCGCCGTATCGGCCCTGTTCGCCCTCAAGCTCCAGGCCCTGGGCATCGCCCGCGCCGAAGAGCTGCTGCCATTGACCTTCATCGTCATCATCGGCACCGTCGTGCTGCAAAGCGTCAGCGCACGGCCCATTGCCCTGGCGCTGAAAGTGGTTGAACCGGAACCCGTGGGGTTCCTCATCGTGGGCGCCAACCCCGTAGCGCGGGCCATCGGCGCCGCGCTGCAAAATGCGCAAATCCCCGTGCGGCTATGCGACAGCGACTGGAGCAGCATTGCCAAAGCGCGCATGGAGGGCCTGCCCACCTACTACGGCAATCCCATGTCGGAGCATGCACAGCGCAACCTGGATCTCACCGGCATCGGGCGCTTGCTGGCGCTGGATACCGCCGACCATTTCAATGAGCTGGCCGCCGCCCACTTTCGCGACCGGTTCGGGAAAACCAATATCTACGCGCTCCTGGGAGCGCACGAGAACGAACAGCCGAACAAACACCAGACCGCCCAGGCCCGTCGTGGATACAAGCTGTTCGGCAAAGAGACCGATTACTGGCAGCTTGCCCGCCTGATCGCCCAAGGCTGCAGCATCCACGCCACGGGGCTTACCGAAAGCTTTACCTTCGAGCAATATCTGGAAAGCTATCGGCCGGATCAGGTCATCCCGCTATTCGCCATCGACCCCGAGGGTTACGCGCGGCCGTTCGCCGTCGAGCACGCGCCAGAGCCGGGTCCCGGCTGGAAGGTGTTCAGCCTCCTGCCCCGGGACGGCCAAAGCGACCAGGCCGAATGAACTAGGCCGGATGGCCGGTCTCCTAGATCGAAATTTCCATGAGCCATTGCCGCCAACGGCAGTAATATGAGCGACGCAGCCTGGATTCGTAATCAATCGTAAAAAGAACAACGGAGACTGACACCATGCGGAAGCTTCCACAGTTGATTTCCTGTGTTTTACTGGCGGCCGGAACCACCGCGGCCTGTGCCCAGGACGACGCCGCGCTCCTCGCGCGTGGAAAGTATTTGATGGAAGGCGTCGTCGCCTGTGCCAACTGCCACATCGCCCGCAGCGACAAGAGCGAACCACTGTACGACAAGGGCCTTTCGGGCGGCATGCTGTTCGACGACCCAGCGTTCAAGGCCTATGCGCCGAACATCACGCCCGACCCCGAAACCGGCATCGGCAAATGGACGGACGCTCAACTGGCGAAAGCGATACGCGAAGGGATACGGCCCGATGGCAGCCTGATCGGCCCGCCCATGCCCATACCCTTCTACCGCAACCTGTCCGACGCGGACCTGGCGGCGATCATCGCCTACCTGAAGGCCCAGCCGCCCATAAAGCATGCCGTCGCCAAGTCGACCTACCACATCCCCCTGCCGCCCAACTACGGACCGCCCGTGGCGCACGTCACCGCGCCCGCCCAAGGCGGCACCCGGCAATACGGCGAATACCTGGCGAATATCGGGCACTGCATGGACTGCCACACCCCGCGCGGCAAGAACGGCATGCTGATCATGAGCCGTTTGGGCGCGGGCGGCCAGGTAATCAAATGGCCGGATGGCTCGGAGGCGGTTACGCCCAACCTCACGCCCGACGAAAGCGGGCTCAAAAGCTGGAGCGACGCGCAAATCGAGCGCGCGATCCGCGAGGGCATCGACAAGAACGGCAACCCCCTGAGGCGCATCATGGCCTTCGATTGGTACAAGAACATCGACGCCCAGGACATGTCGGCGCTGATCGCCTACCTGCGTTCGCTCAAGCCCCAACCCACAGGGGCCAACTGATACACAAGCCCCCCTCTACCCGCACACGACGAAATCGATCACGATCTGCCCGGGTTCGCGCGCCACATACCGGATTTGCACCGCCTCGCCGAAATGCCCCTCTATTTGGGCAAGCAGCGGCAAGGGATCGTGGTCGTTGGCGAACCGCATGGTTTCGCCAGGCTGAAGGGCCGACAAGGCGCCGAAAATGGCGGCATGGCGGAACCGTTTGGCGATGCCGCGCGCATCGAATACATGAACGGCATTGGAAAGTACGGGAATTTCGGAGTTGTTTGCCATATTGCGTCTCTGTGTGTGAAATGAACCAGGCATCGGGCCCGGGCAATGAATTAGGCCATTAACATATATTTGATATAAATCTTATTCCTCAAACCATGTTTCGCCCGACATAGTCCCTTCGACGTTATGGGTATTGCCTTCCCCGCCGCCGGCCCGCCTGATTTCTTGTAAAGTATTGTTCGACGCCCCGCCGCGAAGCCTGCGACGAGGCGCGGGGCATTCATGCCGCTTCACACCAGCAAAAAGGAAAACGGATCGATGCGAGGACTGCTTTACGCGCTGCCATTGTTGCTGCTGGCCGGCTGCGCCTCGGTTTCCCCGCCCGACAATCCCGAAAACCTGTGCGCCATCTTCCGCGAAAAACCCGACTGGCATGACGCCGCCATCGATGCGCGCGACAAATGGGGAGTGCCGCCGCAGGTCCCCATGGCCATGATGTATCAGGAATCCAGTTTCCGCGACGACGCGCTCCCGCCCCGCTACTACTTCCTGGGCTTCATCCCCTGGGGCCGGGTCAGTTCCGCCTACGGCTATGCACAGGCCAAGGACGAAACCTGGGACGACTACAAGCGCGAGGCCGGCGGCTGGCTCTCGAGCCGCGACAACTTCCACGACGCCATGGACTTCATGGGCTGGTATATAAGCAAGACCCAGCGCCTGAACGGGGTCTCCAAATGGGACGCTTACGGCCAATACTTGAATTATCACGAGGGCTGGTCGGGCTATCGCCACCGCAGCTACGACGGCAAGGCCTGGCTCAAGCGCGTCGCTCAAAAGGTGCAGGCGCGCGCCGAGCGCTTCGGCGCCCAACTGAGGCACTGCGACCTGGACTGAAGCGACTCGGCTGCAACAGTCCGCCAAGCCTCCACGCCTCTTGCGCTTCATGACGCCGTTTTAATTTACATTTAAATACAAAATTATTACGGCTGAACATAATCTGAAGCGGCAGAATGCATTCGTATGCGCCCCCAAGAGCGCGTTGACGAAGGAGAAGCACCATGAGCCATGCCGACCATATGACAACCGAATCGCTGACGGCCAACGACCCGCCGCTATCCGCCTGGTGGCTGCGCAGCATCCTCATAGTCATGGTCGTGGGGTTCGCGGGCATCATCGCCATTACCGCATTGGCGTACCGCGACGCACCACCCATTCCAGCGCAAGTCGTCGATATGCAGGGCCGCCAACTGTTCAGCCGCGACGACATCCAGGACGGCCAGGCGATTTTCCTTAGATACGGCCTGATGAACAACGGCAGCATCTGGGGCCATGGCGCCTACCTGGGGCCGGACTACTCCGCCGAGGCCCTGCATCGCTTCGGCCAGGACACCGCCAACGCCATTGCCCAGAACCAGTATCGCAAGCCGTTTGCCGAGCTCTCCGCGGGCGAGCAAGCCGCCGCCCGGGCGCAAGCCATTGTCGAACTGAAGACCAACCGCTACGACTCCGCGACCGGCGTATTGACCTTCACATCCGAACAAGCCGCCGCCCATCAGCAGGAAATCGCCTATTGGACACGCTATTTTCAAGACCCCGTGCGCAATGCGGGGCTCAAGCACGGCCTCATCTCGGATCCGGCCGAGCTGCGCCAGCTTACGGCCTTCATCACCTGGGCCGCCTGGGTATCGGTGGCCAACCGGCCGGGGAAGGCATATTCCTATACCAACAATTTCCCCTTCGATCCGGATGTAGGCAATGTTCCCACGCCAAACGCCATGTTCTGGAGCGCCCTCAGCCTGCTGGTCCTGCTGGCCGGCATTGCAACGGTACTGCTGGCCTTCGGGAAGTTCGAATACCTGGGATGGATCAGCACGGGCAACCGCGTCACGCCGCAACTGCTGCCGGGTCGCGCCAGCCCGGGGCAGCGCGCCCTGCTCAAGTTCTACGTCGTCGTGGCCTTGCTGTTCCTGATGCAGACCCTGGTGGGCGGAGCCGTAGCGCATTACCGCGCCGATCCGGGCACTTTCTACGGCTTCCAGCTGGAGTCCATTTTTCCCAGCAACCTGATGCGGACCTGGCATCTGCAAACGGCTGTCTTCTGGATAGCCACCGCCTTCGTGGCATCCGCCCTGTTCCTGGCCCGTTCGCTGCGCTCGGACGAACCGCGCGGCCTGGCCACCTGCATACACTTGCTGTTCGGCGCGTTCGCCGTGGTCATTGCCGGCAGCCTGCTGGGCGAATGGCTGGGCATTTCCCAGGTACTGGGTTCGTGGTGGTTCTGGCTTGGCAATCAGGGATGGGAATTCCTTGAGCTGGGCCGGCTCTGGCAATACCTGCTGATCGCGGGCCTGTTCGTGTGGTTTGCGATACTGTGCTGGATGCTGCGCCCGGATTCGCTGAAACTGGCGGCGGCCAGGCCTCTGGCGAAAATGTTCCTGCTGTCCACGCTGGCCATTCCCGTGTTTTACATTCCAGCCTTGTTGTATGGCGCCAAAACCAATTTCACGGTCGTCGATACCTGGCGCTTCTGGATCATCCACTTATGGGTCGAGGGGTTCTTCGAGTTCTTCGCCACCACCGTCGTCGCGCTGACGCTCTATCAGCTGGGCCTGACCCAGCGCAATACCGCCCTGCGCGTCATCTACCTGGACGCCATCCTGTACTTCCTTGGCGGCCTGATCGGCACGGGACACCATTGGTACTTCAACGGCCAGACCAACTTCAACATGGCCATGTCGGCCATGTTCTCGGTGCTCGAGGTCGTGCCGCTGACCCTGCTCACGCTCGATGCCTGGGATTTCGTGCGCACTACGCGCGGCTCGTGTTCGACCTGCAACACGCCCATCGCCGTCCCGCACAAATGGACGTTCTACTTCCTGATGGCGGTCGGCTTCTGGAACTTCGTGGGCGCGGGCATGTTCGGCTTTCTCATCAACCTTCCTATCGTCAGCTACTACGAAGTCGGCACCCAGCTTACGCCCAACCACGGCCACGCGGCCATGATGGGCGTATTCGGCATGCTGGCCATCGCCCTGACCGTATTCGCGCTGCGGCAGGCCAGCTCCGACGAGCATTGGAAGGGCATCGAAAAATACGTGAAGATCTCCTTCTGGGGCACGAACATCGGCCTTGCGCTGATGATCGTGCTCAGCCTGTTCCCCAGCGGCGCGCTGCAAATATGGGATGTCATCGAACATGGCTACTGGCACGCCCGGGGATTCGACTACGTGAACAGCGATCGCTCGCGCTTCATAGAATGGATGCGGCTGCCCGGAGACCTGATCTTTATTTTCGCGGGCGCCCTGCCCCTGGTGATCGCCACGATCAAGGGCTATCTAGGCATGAAGTCCAGCTCTGCGGCCGATCGGTAATCGATATCGGTAATAAGCGGCCTTCGCCGGCGGCCCCGGAGTTGTGCCGCCGGCCCGCGGCGTCCTTCAAGCGGCTTGCTGCTCGGGCGTAAAAAAGCGCCCGCGCATTTCCTCCAGGCCCAGCATCTTCAGCAGATTCTCCAGCCTTTCGGTCGCCTTGCGGCGCGGCAGGTTCTTGTAGGTGGCGATGATCAATTCATTCTTCAATGAATGCTCCCAGCCGACCAGTTCGGTAACCGTGACCTGGTAGCCGTGCGCCTCAAGTTGAAGGCTGCGCAGCACATTGGTGGCCTGGCTGCCGAATTCCCGCGTATGCAAGGGGTGGCGCCAGATCTCGGCCAGCGCGCCCGCCCCCAGCGAAGCGGCTTTGTTCCGTCGCAGCACACTGGCCACCTCGGCCTGGCAGCACGGCACGACGACAATGTATTTGGCGTGCTTGTGCAGCGCAAACCGTATGGCGTCGTCGGTTGCGGTATTGCAGGCGTGCAGGGCGGTTACGATGTCAACGCGTTCCGGCAGCAAGCTGGACGTGATGGAGTCGGCCACCGACAGGTTCAGAAAGGACATGCCCGGAAACTCCAGGCGCTGCGCCAGGCGGGCGGCACTTTCAACCAGTTCCTGGCGTGTTTCGATGCCATACAGATGCGATTTGTCTTTCAACTGCTTGAAAAACAGATCGTAAAGAATGAACCCGAGATAGGATTTCCCCGAGCCGTGGTCGACCAGCGTAATGCCGTCGCGGCCCTGCTTCAGGTCCTCGAGCAGGGGCTCGATGAACTGGAACAAATGATAGACCTGCTTGAGCTTGCGCCGGCTGTCCTGGTTCATCTTGCCGTCGCGGGTAAGGATGTGGAGTTCCTTAAGCAGTTCGATGGACTGTTCGGGACGGATTTCGTGGGAGGAGGACATGGGGGGCAACGCAACGAAACGTTCAGGAATGACCCTGCTAGTTTACCCAATATCGGCGGCGGGCCAGCATTGCCGGCGGCGGCTCATGCACGGGATTACCGCCCGCATCCCCGAATGGTACTATTGAGCCCTTTGGCAAAGACCGCACGCCTTCGGCAATGGCTCGCGCCTCTGTGCCTGCTCCAGCCGACGTCGCCGCTGGCCGTCGGCCCTTACCAGGCTATAACTTGAATCATAAATTACAACATGCCTTGACCGCGGGTTTATTGCGCGCACTTGCCGCATTGCCTTACGGCCTGGTCGCCCGATCGGGCGAAGCCCTGGGCCGATTGCTGTACCGGCTTCCCAGCAAGCGCAAACGCATTCTGCATACGAACCTGCGCCTTTGCTTCCCGGAGAAGACCGACCAGCAACGCGACAACCTGGCGCGCGCGACATTCCAGCATGTCATCCGCAGCTATTTCGAACGCGGTGTGCAATGGTATGGCAGCGCCACGACGCTGACCCGCCTGACCGAGCTGCATAGCGCCATAGAGCTGGCCGACGTGTATGAGCAGCCAACCATTTTCCTGGGGTTCCATTTCACCGCCATCGAGGCCGGATGCATGTATTACTCCATCCACCACGAAGTGGCTTCGCTGTATACCCCCATGTCGAACCGGGCAGCGGAAAACATCTCCCGCACGCAACGCTCGCGGTTCGGGACCGAAATGATTCCGCGCGGCAGCAGTGCGCGACAAACCCTCAGCGTCCTGAAGTCGGGCAAGCCCATCATGCTTGCGGCGGACATGGACTTCGGGCTGCGCGACTCGGTGTTCGTGCCGTTTTTCGGAGTGCAGGCCTGCACGCTGACCGCGGTATCCCGGCTGGCCAAGATCAGCGGCGCGCGAGTCGTGCCATTCGTGACCGAAGTGCTGCCCGGCTACCGCGGCTACAAGCTGCGCATTTTCGAGCCGCTTCAGAACTACCCCTGCGGCGACGTCAAGGCCGATGCGCTATTGACCAACCAGTTCCTGGAAGCGCAAATACAGAATATTCCCGAGCAGTACTACTGGGTGCACCGCCGCTTCAAACGCCGCCCGGAAGGCGAGCCGTCCGTTTATCAGTAGGCTGATCCACGTACAGGCGTCGCGGTCCATCGCGACGTATCGCCCGGGGCACGCCGAGCCGGCAGCAACGGCGCTGTCGCGATCCGCATCCATGGTTTATGCTCGTCAGACGCAAACGATCCAAGGGGACTTCGCATGCACGTTCATGCCAAGGCTATCAGGTATTTCGACGCGATACGAAGATTGGGCTCGATCCGGGCGGCCGCGCGGCAACTGCATGTCGACCCTTCCGCGGTGAACCGCCAGTTGCTGAACCTGGAGGAAGAGATCGGTGAACCGCTGTTCGATCGCCTGCCCAAAGGCCTGGAACTGACCCAGGCGGGGGAAATCTTTGCCCAGCATGTCATTACCGTGCTTCAGGACGAACAGCGCACTCAGCTCGAACTGGCGAAGCTGCAGGGCATGGAACGGGGCGAGGTACGCGTGGCATGCGCCGAAGGGCTCAATACCGATTTCCTCCCCAACGCGCTGGAAACAATGATGGCCCGCCATCCAGGGGTTCGCATCCAGACCTTCGCGCACGGCTCTACCCAGGTGGGGGAAAGAGTCCTGAACGGCGACGCGGATATCGGCGTCGCTTTTTCGTTGCCGCCGCGCGCCGAGCTTCGATGTCTTCAGGCAGAGCGCTTCAGGCTGGGAGCCATCATGGCCCCCAGCCACCCCCTTGCCAACAAACCCAGCGTCGAGCTGCGCGAATGCATCGGCTATCCGCTTATCCTGGCCAGCCCCGGCGTAGCCCTGCACACGCTGCTCGAGCCCTTTCTGGCCGCCCTGCCGTCCTCGCTGCCATCGCTCCTGCATACCGATTCCATCGAGCTGATGCGGCAACTGGCGGCGCGCGGGCGCGGGCTTGCATTTCATACCCGTGTCGGCCTGGACGCGCTGCTCGAGGATGGCCGGCTGGTCTACAAACGCCTGCGGGACAATGTGCCCGTGGCCCAACTGGGAATCTATGTCCGTGCCGAACGCACCCTGCCGCCGGCCATCGAGGTATGCGCCGCATTGCTGGGCGAAGAACTGCGGCGGTACGCCGGCCAGGAAGACCTGGAAACCTAGGAAGCAAAAACCTCCGGACTTCGGACCCGAAACATTCCCAGGCGCCACCGCGCAGCGTTGCAAAGCACGCAACACGATGCTGTTAATTTGCCAATATGCAGCAACACATCGGCTCCCTATACTGCCTCCATACAGCTTGAAAAAGTTTTGGCTGCCAAGGAGATGATATGGGCACTTTCGTGAACAACGCCTGGTATGTCGCGGCCTGGGGCAATGAAGTCAGGCGCGAACTATTGCCTCGCACCCTGCTCGGGCAGCAGATCCTGTTGTATCGCAAGGAAAACGGCGAGGCCGTCGCGCTTGTGGATCGATGCCCCCACAAATTGGCGCCTTTGTCGCTGGGCGAACTGAAAGGCGATTCCGTGCAATGCGGCTATCACGGCTTGACCTTCGATTGCTCGGGAACCTGCATACGTGTGCCGGGGCAACGAAACATTCCGACCGAGGCGCAAGTGCGGGCTTTTCCCGTGATGGAAAAATACAATGCCATATGGGTCTGGATGGGAGACCCCGAGCAAGCCGACACAACCGCCATCATCGACGTTCCCCATTACGGCGACCCGGGCTGGGGGCTGGTCGATGGCCAATACCTGCACTTCAAGTCCAATTACCTGAACATCACCGACAATCTCGTCGACCCGGCCCATACCAGCTACGTGCACAAGAACACCATCGGCAATGCCGCCGGCGAAGAGGTCGGCGTCAAGGTCGAGCAAAGCGACTCCCATGTGCTGGCTTATCGCTGGATAAACGACGCGCCCCAGGTTCCGCTCGTCGAACGCATGGGCAAGCTGGCCGGCAATGTGGATAGATGGCAGTACTACTATCTGCACCTGCCCTCGATTTCATACGTCGACTTCGGCTGTATCCCCGTGGGGACGGAGCCCACCGAAGCGAACAAGGACCGGGGGTTCCGCTCATTCAGCTTCAACTTCCTGACACCCGAGACAGAATCCACCACGCACTATTTCTGGCTTCATCTGCGAAACTACCACCCCGACGATCCGCAGGCCTCCGACGATGTGGCGCGCCTCATGAACCAGACATTCGAGGAGGACGCGACGCTGCTCGAATTCATTCAGCGCGAGCAGGAACGAACAGGAGTCAGGGAATATGCGCGCATCGCCATCGACAATGCGCCCTTGCGCATACGCAGGCAGATCGAACGGTTGCAGTCGAAGGAGCAATCCGCCGAGGCCGCGGCAATGGATTGCGAAGCAGAAACCGCCATACGCTGACGGCTGTGCGCAGCTGGACGAAGCGCCCCGATTCAGGCGGGCCCCGGCCAGCCGCTATTTAGGCCTGGCATCCAGGCAGCGCTGCACGTACTGGGCAAACCCCGCCATGAACTGGGCCAGTTGCTGCCGGGTGCCGTCGTCGACAAGATTGCCTTCCTGATCGAACCGTTCGCCGGCGCGCGACACGAGCAGGCGCTGTTCGACCCACAACTGGGTGCCCAGCGTGCGCAGCACCGGCAGCCAGCCGCTTTGCGACAACACGGTTCCAAAACCGCCGGGGGAGGCTCCGATCAATGCCACCGGCTTACCCGTGAATATGCGCACGCCGTCGGCGGGAGGACGCGAAGCCCAGTCGATCGCGTTCTTGAATACGCCGGGAATGCCGTTGTTGTACTCGGGCGTGACCAGCAACAGGCCGTCGGCAGCCTCGATTTCGCTTTTAAGCCTGGCCACCGAAGCCGGAATGCCCTGCTCCTGCTCGATGTCCCCGTTGTACAACGGAACGTCGTCGATGGATGCGGCCTGAAGCGTCACGCCATCCGGCAAGGACTCCGCCGCCGCGCGAAGCAGCCCCCGGTTGTAGGAACGGCGGCGCAGGCTTCCGGCAATGCCAACCAGCTTGATCATGAGCGTTCTCCTCGAGTAAATAATAATACCCCTAACTCATCGGAATCGAACGGTCGAGCCGGCAACGGCGCTATTGGCCTGCCTGGCGGACACCGCTATATCGAGCGCCAGCGCCATTGCCATGGCAACTGCGCCAATGAAAAACAACCAGCGGTAATCGCCACCACTGCGGGAAAAGACGAAGGACAATCCGTACGCCGCGGCCGCCTGGGACAAAGCGAACCCCACCGTGGCGGTTCTCCAGGCGGAATTCTGTTGAGCGGGACGATGCGCCAGCAATTCCTGCACACGTCCCAGCACCAAAGGAACCGTGCCGGTGACAAATGCCCCCACAACTACGCTGGATGCAGCCAGCCAGAAAGCATCAACATCCAAGGCAGGAGCCGCCACACCGAATATTTCCAACGCAAAGGCGAAACGCAGGGCACGTCCGAAACCGATGCGATCCGCCAGCATGCCAGCCAGAACCGGGCCCGCGGTCGCCCCCGCGCCAAAGAGTACCCAATATCCGGCGCCAGCTCGAAGCCCCTGCCCAAGCCCACGCGCCACAAAGTCCACGAGAAAAATCATGTGCGGCACCCAGCCAGCCGCGTTCAAGGCATATTCGATATACAGCGGCCACAAGAGAAGCCTGGCCGGAGGTGCGCGATGACAAGGTTCGGCTGACGGCGCCGGCGTCAACGCATCGGAAGGCCATCCCCGCCAGGCAATCGCCGTCAACAGCAGAGAAAGAAGACCCAAACCGATCCAGGCCCCGCTCAGGCTCCCTCCAAGCAGCCACGGAACCATTGTGCCGGATGCAACAACCCCCGCGCCGACTCCCATGAAGATGGCCCCGCTTGCCACGCCGCGACGCGCTGGCGAAATCCCGGGTAGCACCAAGGGTGCGGCAAGCACCATAAGGGTGCCACCGGAAAAACCGGCAAGCAAGCGCCATGCGAAGAACCAAAGGAATGAAGCAGGATGGGCGCAGGCAAAGAAGGCAAGTGTTGCAAGCACCATTGCGCTTCGCAGCACCGTGGGCGTCGACACCCTGCCCGCAAGAAACCCGCCGGCCAGAGCGCCAGCCAAATAGCCCGCGAGGTTGGCAGCGCCCAAATATGCAGCTTTCGATGGGTCGAACCAGCGAGCATCGACAATGGCAGGCAATAACGGCGTATACGCAAAACGCGCCAGCCCGATACCGACCAGGCTGGCGCAAAAGCCTGACAGCACTCCCCGCCATGCGGCCACAGTCCGGCCATCGCGCGTCTTGGTCTCCTGGTGGATTGCAGGCTTGCTCATGAATAGTCCTTTGTCCATGTGAATGAAACAAGGCTACGCGCGATATCCAATCTTGAAAATTGAATTTATCAGATTATTTATATCTATAAAAAAGATAAGTAGTAAACTTCAGCGGTAGATGATATTTCTGCTCAAAACGTCGCCAATGGCGCATATATTAAGAACTTCGGCCCGAGCGGCAACATCGCCCCGGCACGCTTCGCCATTACGCATTTCCATTTCAATAGGGAATATATGGACATAGCTGATCTGAAAACATTCGAGGCGGTCGCCCGCCACGAAAGCATGAACAAGGCGGCAACCGAGTTGCATACCGTTCAGTCAAATGTGACAACACGGATCCGTGCCCTGGAAACCGAACTTGGCGTCGAGCTTTTCAAGCGCCATGCGCGGGGGGTCGTAACGACTCCGGCGGGACAACGCCTCCTGCCTTTCGCAAACAGGGTCGCCAAGCTCATCGCCGAAGCCCGGACAGCCGCCAAGGATGAGGGCACGCCCAACGGCTCTCTTTTGCTGGGCGCATTGGAAACCACGACGGCACTTCGTCTGTCTCCGCTTCTAACGGATTTCGCCAGACGCTATCCGGATGTCCGCCTCGTCGTCAACACCGGCACGACGGCCAAACTGCTGCTCGAAGTCCTGGAGTCGCGGCTGGACGGCGCTTTTGTCGCAGGGCCGGTCACGCATCCCGACCTGCATCAAGAAACAATCTTCACCGAAGAGTTGGTACTAGCTACCAGCCCCGCCATCCAATCGCCAAAAGACCTGGCGAATGCCACAGAGCTACGCACAGTTGTCTTTCAATCCGGATGCTCTTATCGACAACGGCTGGAATCGTATCTATCGGGCCTGGGCATCGTGACGGCCAAACCCCTGGAGTTCGGCTCGCTCGACGCCATCCTGAGCTGTGTTTCCGCCGGCATCGGAATCACACTGCTACCGAGAGGCGTCGTCGTGCAGGCAGCCGAAACCAAGAAAATCGCCCTGCACCGCCTTCCCCGCGAACAAGCGCACGTTCAAACGCTGTTCATCCGCCGCCGCGATAGCTACGTTTCCAGTGCGCTCTCGGAATTCCTGCAAGCAGCGGCTCGCTTTCACCAGACTGGCCGATATCAGGAGCATATGTAAGAGGTTTTCCCTGCGGCCAGCCTACCGCGGCCATACACCACCGACAAAAAGGAATCCGTTAAATGCCGACAAACGCTTCTCAAGAAAAAATCCACCTCGACGATATTGCGCCGGGCGATGAATTCCTCAGCTCCGAATACCTGGTCGACGCCGGCCAGATCGTTGATTTCGCCCGGCAGTTCGACCCTCAGCCTTTCCATCTCGATGAAGCCGCCGCAAAGAACACGTTCTTCCGCGGCCTGGCGGCAAGCGGCTGGCACACCGGAGCCATCACCATGAAGCTGCTGGTGGAAAGCCTGCCATTCGCGCAAGGCGTCATCGGAGCGGGCGGCGAGATATCCTGGCCGCGCCCCACCCGGCCTGGCGATGTTCTTCACGTGAAAAGCACGGTGATCGACGTCGCCGCGTCCCGATCCAAGCCAAACCAGGGCATCGTAACGGTGGAAAGCCTCACTCTGAATCAAGACGGCGAAGTGTGCCAGCGCCTGGTCGCAAAATTGCTGGCATTCCGAAAGCCGGCCTGAACGGCGGAAAAGTCTCCGTCATGGCCGCCACGGATGCATTATCTATACTACAATTCAAGAATGATTCCTATTCAAATTAAAATCGCAATGAAACACTGGTTGATCACCATCGCAGCGTGCCTTCTTGTCGCGGGTACGGCATCTGCACAATCCGCTCCTCCCCCCGCCGATGCCAAGCAGCTGTGGCAATTGCTGGACTACGTCGCCGTGGACTACGGCGGGGCCGTGGCCAACGGCAAGGTCGAAAGCGAAAGCGAGTATGCGGAAATGCTGGACTTCACCGACAACGCCGCCAAGCAAATCCAGCAGCTTCCGGCCCATGCGTCAAAAGACGCCATCGCGGCCGCCATCGGCGGCCTTCGCGCCGCGGTCGAGCACAAAGCCGACGCGGCAGAGGTTGCCCGCCTGGCCCATCACGCCAATGCGCTGCTGATCGCCGCCTACCCCATTCCGGTGGCGCCCAAGTCGCTGCCCGACCTGATGCACGGCGCCAGCCTGTATGCCGCGCAGTGCGCCTCCTGCCACGGCGCCAAGGGTGGCGGCGACGGCCCGCTCGCCGACAAGCTGGATCCCCCGCCCATCGCCTTCACCGACGCGGATCGCGCCGCGTCGCGCAGCGTGATGGCACTTTATCAAGTCATTTCCCAAGGCGTATCGGGCACCTCCATGCCCAGTTTCTCTTCGCTGAGCGACGAAGACCGCTGGGCCCTGGCCTTCTACGTGGGCACACTTTCGCACGACGACGCCATGCGCAAGCACGGCGAGCAACTCTGGAAGGAAGACTCCACCGTAAAAAGCCGTTTCCCCGACCTGGCCGCGGTTACGACAGTCACCGAGGCGGCCGCCGCGCAAACCATGCCCAAGGAAGACGCCAGGGACGTAACCGCCTACCTGCGCGCCCACCCTGATGTGGTGGAATCGGGCGCTGCCACGGGCGGCTTGTCGCTGGCCCGCCAGCGCCTCAAGGAAAGCCTGGCCGCGCTGCATGCGGGGGACAAGACAAATGCGACGAGGCTCGGCCTGTCGGCCTACCTGGACGGTTTCGAGCCCATCGAACCCGTGGTCGGCGCGCGCAATAAATCGCTGCTGGTGGCGGTGGAAGACGCCATGCTGAACTATCGTTCGGCGGTCTCCAAAGGCGACACCGCGCAAGCCGAAACCGCAGCCGCCCACCTGCACGATCTGTTCCGGCAAGTCGACACCGAGCTGGGCGCGGCCCAGGCCGAGCCCATGACGACCTTCATCGGCGCGCTCACCATCCTGCTGCGCGAAGGCGTCGAAGCGCTTTTGATCGTGGTCGGCATGATTGCCTTCCTGAAAAAAGCCGAGCGCCGGGACGTGCTGCATCACGTTCATGCCGGCTGGATAAGCGCCCTGGTCGCAGGTGGACTGACCTGGGCAGTGGCGACCTATCTGGTGGCGATCAGCGGCGCCAGCCGTGAAGTCACCGAGGGCGTCGGTTCCGTCTTCGCGGCCGTGGTGCTGCTGAGCGTAGGCTTGTGGATGCATCAAAAAAGCAGCGCAGGCCGCTGGCAGGCGTATCTCCACGAAAAATTGTCGTCAGCCATGACGCGCCGCTCGGCCTGGGCCCTATTCGCGCTGGCCTTCATCGCCGTCTACCGCGAGGTCTTCGAAACCGTGCTGTTCTATTCCGCGCTTGCCGCCGACGGCAACGGCGGCGCGCTGCTGGCGGGTTTCCTGACGGCCGTCGTGCTGCTGGCGGTCATCGCCTGGGCGCTGTTGCGCACCAGCGCGCGCATGCCCATCGGCAAGTTCTTCTCCATCACGTCCGTCCTGGTGGCCGTGCTTGCGATTGTCCTCATCGGCAAGGGCGTCGCCGGCCTGCAGGAAGCGGGTTGGGTGGGCGTGCACCCGCTCTGGGCTCCACGCATCGAAGTTCTGGGCATCTACCCCACGCTGGAGACCCTCGTGGCGCAACTGGTCGTGCTGGTCATTGCAGTGGGAGGTTTCGGATTCAATCTCCTTAGCGCACGCAAGCCCCAGACTGCCTGACAAGGCGGAATCCTGGGCCTCCAGCCCCCGCCCGGCTTCCCGGCACTGGCGGGGCTGATCAGCCAAGCTCGAACGTGGTGACGCCGAATATCTTTTCCAGGGCGATATCCGGCGTTTGCCGGTTGTACATGCGGGCCGTGCCGAACACCTCCTGCATGCCTAGGCCCGCGGCAAGACGCATGGCGGCCGCGTTGGGTTCCGGCACATCCAGAAACACCGGCCCGCCGCCCCGGGCCTCTTTGGCCAGAGCCAGCAACAGCGAGGCCGCGATGGCCTCGTCATCGGCAAACAGCGGGCCCACCTTCCAGCCTTCGCGGCAGGGGCGAATGACGCCGTAGCCGCGCAACGCCCGGTCTTCTTGCCAGGCCAAGGCCACCGCGCCCGGCGACTTGAGCCAGGCGTCGAGAAACGCCTGGCGATCCGCCGGAAATACAAGCCGATCATAGCGTGCGATGGTGCTCGCGCCGATGCTGCCTATCTCGACAATGTTGGGAAAACACGCCGCTTCCGCGCCCGGCCCGGGTCCTTCCCAGGCATAGCGTATATTGCTGTAGGCCAGCTTGAAGCCCGATTTGCGGTAGTTGTCCTGTTGCGCCTGCACGCCATCCAGGCCCACATTGCGCGCGCCGAACTGCCGCAAGGCGCCGTTCCACAATTGCAGGCCATAGCCACGGCCTCGGTGGGACTCGGTCACGATGTAAAAACCCAGGAAACCAAAGCCATTTCCATAGCGCACCGCCGAGATGCAGCCTATGGGCTCGTCGTCCAGCAAACCCACAAGAAAGCCGCCGGGATCGGCCGCGAAAAAAGCCGCCGCATCGTGCAAACCAGGATTCCAGCCTTCAGCCGCCGCAAGATCCACGGCGAAATCCAGTTCTTCCCGCCGCATCGTGCGAACATGATATTTTCCCGCCATGGGTACCTCCTGAAACCTGTGCGCCGGCGCCTTGGGCTTATTCCGGACAGCAGCATGCCGACACGCCAATCACGCGCTCATGCCACCATCGACGACCAACTGGCTTCCGGTGGTAAAGCAGCTCATGTCGGAGGCCAGATACAACACCGAGAAAGCGATTTCGTCGGGCCGCGCGTGGCGTCCAAGCGGAATCATCTGGTTGAAGAACTCGGTGCCGTCGGCGCCGATGGATGCACCCAGTTCCTCCTCGATGCGTTTTTGAAAGCCGTTGTCCACCGGGCCCGGATGCAAGGTGTTGACACGGATGCGACGCGGCGCCAGCTCCTTGGCCAGCGCCCGCATGAATCCAACCTGCGCATGCTTGACGGTGATGTAAGCATAGACGCCCGGATCGCCACGCAAGCCGGCCACGCTGGAAGTGATGATGATGCTGCCCCCGTCGTTCATCACAGGCACGCCGTACTTGCAAGTCAGCATCGCGCCCTTTACATGGGTGGCATACAACTGGTCGAAAGCGCTCTCGGGATAATCCACGATGGGAGCGATGACGCCAAAGTTGCCGGCGTTGCTGAAGATTACGTCGACCTTGCCCCACCGCCCGACCGTCTCGCGAAAACACGCTTCCACATCCCGCGCATCGGACACATCGGCGACCGCGCCGACGACATCGGGGCTGTCGAGTTCCGCCACGGCATCCGCGAGGCGTTTTTCATCCAGATCGACCAGCGTGACACGCGCGCCCTCGGCAAGGAACAGCTGGGCCGTCGACAGGCCGATGCTGCCGGCTCCGCCCGTCAATACGCACACTTTTCCACTCAGCAACTTCTCCACGACATACCTCCTTGATCCATGCCTTGGCTTCGCCCCGCATTCATGGCGCGCAACACTCGCGGACCGCGGCCGTCGGCAACGGTTTCGGCCAGCCTACGGGCGCCGCGACAAGCTCGCCCGCAAAGCCTCCAGGCGTACCCGATAACCCACGGGAAGCAGATTGATCCCGAAGCGCCGCTCGACCGTACCCCAGATGCCGCGCGGCAGGAACAAGGCAAAGGCAAGCGCCGTCGCCCCCAGGAAAATCAGGTACCACACGCCGGTCGAACCAAGAAAATTCTCTACCAGAAAAAATATGATGGCACCAACGATGGCGCCTTCGAAGGTGCCGATGCCGCCGACCAGCGCCATGAAGATCATGAAGGCCGACCATTGCACCGAGAAGAAGGAGTTGGGCTGAAACGTAATGGTGCTTGCCACCCACAGCGCACCCGCAACCGCCCCGCCAAAGGCTGCCAGGACGTACAGGATGCGCTTGGTGTTCAGCACCTTTACGCCCACGGCCTCGGCCGCATCCGTATCGTCGCGAATGGCCTGGATGGAGGCGCCGATCGGGCTGCGCAATAGCGCAAACATGACGGCCAGAAGCGCGACCATGAAACCCAGCGCCGACCAGTAGGTCAACGCGCGATGCACCGATGGCGAATAGGCCATGAGCTGCGACAGCGACGTGCCGGTTTCGCCGTTGATAATGGGATCGAACATGACAAGCAGCACGGCAAGCTCGGCAACCACCCAGGTCGCGATCGCGAACCGGCCTTCCGTCAGCTTCAGGATGATTGCCGAAATGGGAACAGATAATAGCCCGACGCCCACCGCCCCCACAAGGATGGCGACATATGGATTCAAGCCAAAGCCCGCGAGGCGAATCACAAAATAGGCCCCAAGCCCGAAAAACCCCTGCTGCCCGATCGAAACCATCCCGCCGTAACCGGCCAGGGCATTCCACATTACCGCGAGAATCACGTAAATGAAGAGCCTGGTGAGGCTGCCGATGGCATCCGCGCCCAGGAACATGGGCCCGAAAGCCAGCACAACGAGCGCGACAACGATGGCCCCTATCGCGATCACTGCGGTCCTGGTCCAGCGCTCGATGCGAAGGGCCTCGGTCTGGGTAACGGAACCTGGCATCATACCCATTGCGCCAACCTAGCCTTGATTTGCCCGAGTGAAGGCTTTGACAACACCACTCTGCCTATGACGATCAGCAAAAACACACTATGACCGGCAATCAAGAAGCCTTGCGGGCTCAGCAAGGCGCCAAACGATTGCGCGACGCCCAGTATCATTCCTCCCAGCAACGTCCTCCACAACGAATCGGCGCCGCCGATTTCCGCGGCCTCGAAGGCAAACAGCAGCACCGCCATGCCGGAATAAGGCGTTACCCCGTCCCGCATGACGAGGAACATGCCGGCGATGCCAACAGTTCCCAGTGCAATTGCCGCCGCAATGGCATTGATCTTGCGCGCGCTGATTCCGACCAGTCCCACCGTTGCCGGATCCTCGGAGGTGGCCCGGATGGCCCGCCCCAGCTGGGTCTTGGCCAGGAACAGGCTCAACCCGCCGAATAGCGCCACCGCCACGACAAAGATCAGCACCGCCAGCTTGCCGACGTAGAGGTCGGGCCCGATGGTCCAGCTGCTGTAGGACAATGTGCCGATGTAGGGTGCGAGTGAATGCGGACTGGCGCCGAATTGAAGGAACAGCAGGTTGTTGACAAGAATGGCAAAACCGAAAGTCGCCAGTATGGGAACCAGCAGCCCGAAACGGCTGCTCGGGTCGAGGACGCCTCGTTGGAATCCCCAGCCCAGAAGGGCCATGGCGGGAACGACCCCGATGGCGGCAAGAAAGGGGTTGATGCCCCAGTTGGCGGCAAGCACCCAGAATGCAAAACTGGCAACGACCACCAAGGTCCCGTGGGCCAGATTGATGATGCGCATGACCGAATACATGAACGCGAGGCCGCACGCTATCAACGCGTAATGGCCGCCAAGCAGTATCCCTTGCACCAGCGCGCCGATCCAGTTCATTGCGTGGTCACTCCTTCGCTGCGTGTTTGACGGGTCCCGAAATACGCCTCGATGATCTGCTCCCGACTGAGCTTGCCCACGGCATCCTCGAGCACGACCCGCCCCTCGAGCATGCAAATGACGCGGGTCGCCACGGACAAGGCACGATCCAGATCCTGCTCGACCAGCAGAATGGTCGTAGCGGCGCCCACAAGACGCCCGATCGAGGCATAAACATTTTCCACCGCCGCCGGAGACAGCCCCAGCGACACCTCGTCGAGCAGCAGAACGTCCGGATTGGTGATCAGGGCCCGCCCGATTGCCGCAGCCTGCTGCTCGCCCCCGGAAAGCGTCCCGGCTTTCTGCCTGAGATGCGGGACGAGATTGGGAAAAACGTCGAACACCGAGTCGATGCTCCATGCCCCCTTGCGGCCTGCCGCGTTGGCAAGGGCGAGGTTCTCGTATACGGTCAGGTCCTTGAACAGATGGCGGCCCTCGGGCACCAGTGCGATTCCCCTTTTTACCCGCTGATGGTCGGGAACCGACGTTACGTCGGCGCCATCCAGGACCACCCGGCCCGAGGCAGGCATATGGGCGCCCGCGAGCGCGCGAAACAAGGTTGTCTTGCCTGCGCCATTGGCGCCCACGAACGCCACGATTTCGCTTCGGTCTATCTTGAAGCTCACGTCGCAAACCGCCTGCAGGAGCCCATGGCGCACGTTCAAAACCTCAACCTCGAGCAGGCTCATTGCACGCTGCCTCCGAGGTACGCCGACGTGACCATCGGGTTGGCCATGACTTCATCGGGCTTGCCGTCAGCGATGATTTTTCCTTGATGAAGGCAGACGAACCTGGCCGCTGCCTTTCGCAGCAACGGCACCATGTGTTCGATCCAGACGATGGTAATGCCCCGATCGCTCAGAGCCCGGATCATGGCCAGGAGCTCCATCGATTCGCCCTCGCTGAGGCCTCCTCCGATCTCGTCCAGCAGCAATACTTTTGGCTCTGTCGCGAGAGTGCGGGACAGCTCCAGCCGTTTGCGGTCGAGCAGCCCCAGCTCTTCGGCCCGACGATTGGCCACCCCCAGCATGTCGGTATGGGACAGGGCGTCAAGAGCACGCTGGTACGCCTCTTTGCGGCTTAGGCCATGGGTGTTCACGGCCGCAACGAATACGTTTTCAAATACGGTCATGCCGTTGAATGGGCGGGGAATCTGGTGGGTTCTGACCAGCCCGCGACGGCACCGCTGGGCCATCGACTGGTGAGTCACATCCGTGCCTTCGAAAAGCACTGCGCCCGTGACCGGGCGCAGTGCTCCTACCAATGTGCCAAAAAGCGTCGTTTTCCCGGCACCGTTGGGGCCAATGATGCCAACCAGCTCGCCGGTACGAACTTCGAGGCTGACGCCATTCAGTACGCGGGACGCGCCGAAGCTGACACTGACATCGCAAGCCGCCAGCGCCGGCCCTGACACCAGTCGCGGTGAGACTCCGACCTCGTTGTTATCCGCGACTGCTGCGGTCATAGGCTATAAGGGACAAGCTTGCGTTGAATCGGAACGTTCGGATCTTCTGCGTTGCTGACGACAACCCAATCCAGCGGGAATTTTGACCCCGGCGGCGTCTTCACCCACTGCGCCCCGATCATGGGCGTGGTGGCTGTGTTTGGATATGGACCCTTCTTGAAGTTCACCCTGCCCAGGGTCGTGATCATGTCGATGTTGGGGATCACATCGCGAATCGCTGCATGGTCCGTGGGATTCTTCGCGGCCTTGAGGGCTGCGACCCCGACTTCAAACAACGCCAATGTCGCCCCTTGCTGCTCCGCCCATATCTCGTTTTCGGCCTTCTCGTAGCCGTCGGCCAGCTCCTTCGAGGTTCCGCCGGTCAAGGGTGACTTGTAGGGAAACCCCGGTGCCCAGAACGTTGCCGCCGAGACGTTGTAACCCAGGGGGCCAAGCGCCTCGATCTGGCCGGCAAAACTACCTGACTTGCTGAACTGCGCGATTTTCAGATCCTGCAGGAAATGCAGCTGCGCGGCTTGCCGCCAGAACGCCTGAATGTCGCTCGGCAACCCAACCTCGTTGAAGATCTCGCAGCGCTCACGCCTGAACAGGGCAATCTGCGACGAAAAATCCGTGGTGCCGTCTGCGTATGCGCCGGGGTCGATGACCTTGTAGCCGTTTTTTTCCAGGATCGGCGCGAGATGCCCGCGGAACCCGTTGCCGTCTGCGTCATTGGGGTACATGACCGCGACTTTCTTGTTGGTTTCTACCAAGGGCCACTGCGCAAGGTAGGCATCCACGAATTGCGCAACGCCAAAACTGAAATCGAACGCCCACTTGAAATGCCCTTGCTTGCCGCCGCGCCCGAAATAGAAGGATTCCAGTGGGCAGTCGGTGCCGATACTAGGCACGCCTTCCGCCTCGCACGCGTCCGATACCGGGTTGACCGTCTCGGGCGTCGATGTCGTGAGCATCAGGTGAATGTGGTCTTTGTGGATGAGTTCCCGGGCGAGCTGGCTGGCCCGCGCCGGGCTTGACTGGCCGTCCCGGTCAAGGATCTTGACCGTGTACGTCTCGCCCCCGATGGTGATTCCGTTGGCCAAGGCCTTGCGGATGAGCGACAGCATGTACGGATCGGACTTGTTGAACGCGCCGAGATTGCCTGAACGAGGACTGATGTAGCCGATCCGGATTTCCTTGGCCGGGTCGGGGGCCGCAAAGGCCCGGTGGCTGCGGCCCAGCATCACTGCCGCACCCGCGGCGGCCGTGGCGCCCGCGATAAGTGTTCTACGGCGCGACATGGACTCAGGCAGGTTCTTGTCTGGGCTTGACTCCAGGTTCGGAGCCGGGCTATCTGGCGGTTGTTTTATGCTTTTTGCCTGCTCGCCATTTACTCTTTTACCAACTTTCATTGTGAAACCCTCCGTATCGCTGATTACACGGAACCCGTGCACCAGCGTGTCTGGGGCGGGTTACCTAATGCCTACTGCAAACTCGGTGAGTGCCTGAATTGTAAACCCAATCGACCAAGGTTTACCAAAATTTTCCAGCGTCTTGTAAAACCCACCCAGCCAGGCGTATCGACCCATTGCGCATGCAATGGGTCGAGCAATACGGTAGGCCTGCACAACAGTGCGAGCGACAGAGAGTTATTGATTTTTTTATTTTTAATAGTTAAATCAACAGCTTATAAAGAAAATTACTCCCACTCGATTGTCGCAGGCGGTTTGCTCGATACGTCGTAGGTAACGCGGTTGATGCCGCGTACTTCATTGATGATGCGCGACGAGACCTTCTTGAGCAGCGAGTAAGGCAGCTCTGCCCAATCGGCGGTCATGAAGTCGGAGGTCTGCACGGCGCGCAGGGCCACGACGTAGTCGTAGGTGCGGCCGTCGCCCATGACGCCCACCGACTTGACCGGCAGGAAGACGGCGAAGGCCTGGGAGGTCAGGTCGTACCAGTTCTTGCCGCTGACGGGGTCTTCGGTCTTGCGCAGCTCTTCGATGAAGATGGCGTCGGCGCGGCGCAGCAGGTCGGCGTACTCCTTCTTGACTTCGCCCAGAATACGCACGCCCAGGCCAGGACCGGGGAAAGGATGGCGGTACACCATGGCGTGCGGCAGGCCCAGGGCGACGCCCAGCTTGCGCACTTCGTCCTTGAACAGTTCGCGCAGCGGCTCGAGCAGTTTCAGGTTGAGCGTTTCGGGCAGGCCGCCCACATTGTGATGCGACTTGATGGCGACGGCCTTGCCGGTCTTGGCGCCGGCCGATTCGATGACGTCGGGGTAGATGGTGCCCTGCGCCAGCCAGCGCGCATTGCTGAGTTTGCCGGCTTCGGCCTGGAAGACTTCCACAAATTCGCGGCCGATGATCTTGCGCTTGGCCTCGGGGTCGGAGACGCCGGCCAGCTTTGCCATGAACTGATCCGTGGCGTCGATGTGGACGATCTTCATACCGAAGTGGTCGCGGAACATGCTCATGACCTGTTCGCCTTCATTCAGGCGCAGCAGGCCGTGGTCGACGAACACGCAGGTAAGCTGGTCGCCGATGGCTTTGTGGATGAGCGCCGCCGCCACGGAGGAGTCGACGCCACCGGAAAGGCCCAGGATGACTTCGTCGCTGCCGACCTGGGCGCGGATGCTGGCCACGGCCTCGGCCACGTAGTCGGGCATGTTCCAGTCGCCTTCGCAGCCGCAGATTTCATGCACGAAGCGCGACAATAGCGCCTGGCCTTGAGCGGTGTGCGTGACTTCGGGGTGGAATTGCACCGCGTAGAAGCCGCGCTCTTCGTCGGCCATGCCGGCGATGGGGCAGGAATCGGTGGAAGCCATGAGCTTGAAGCCGGGGGGCAACTGGGTAACTTTGTCGCCATGGCTCATCCACACCTTGAGCATGCCGTGCCCTTCGGTGGTGGTGAAGTCCTCGATACCGTCGAGCAGGCGGGTATGGCCGCGGGCGCGCACTTCGGCATAGCCGAATTCGCGATGGTCGGACCATTCGACCTTGCCGCCCAGTTGCAGCGCCATGGACTGCATGCCGTAGCAGATGCCCAGCACGGGCACGCCGGCCTCGAAAACCCTGGCCGGCACCTTGAGCGAGTCTTCGCTATAAGCCGAAGCGTGGCTGCCCGACAGAATGATGCCCTTCAGCCCCTGTTGCGCTTCGATGAAGGCCGCGTCGACATCGCCCGGATGGATCTCGCAATACACGCCGGCTTCGCGCACGCGGCGCGCAATGAGCTGGGTGACTTGTGAACCGTAATCAAGAATCAGGATACGCTGGTGCATGGCTGGAAAGTCTGTAGGACAAGGCCGGCTCGCGCTTTGCAGACGCCGATCCGGCCGATGGTTTGACATGAATGAAAGAAGCCGGCCATGTGGCGGCCGGCTTCGTGAACGGCATCAATCGGCCCGGTAGTTCGGCGCCTCTTTGGTGATTTGCACGTCGTGCACGTGCGACTCGCGCACGCCCGCCGAAGTGATTTCAACGAATTCGGCCTTGGTGCGCATTTGCTCGATGGAGGCGCAGCCGCAATAGCCCATGGAAGCCCGGATGCCACCCACCAATTGATAGATGATGGCGATGACGCTGCCCTTGTAGGGCACGCGGCCTTCGATGCCCTCGGGCACGAGCTTGTCGGCATTGTTGGCGGGATCCTGGAAATAGCGGTCGGCCGAGCCGTCGCTCATGGCGCCGACGCTGCCCATGCCGCGATACGACTTGTATGAGCGGCCCTGGAACAGCACGACCTCGCCCGGCGCTTCTTCGGTGCCGGCGAACATGCCGCCCATCATGCAGGTGAAAGCGCCCGCCGCCAGCGCCTTGGCCACATCGCCCGAATAGCGGATGCCGCCGTCGGCGATGAGCGGCACGCCCGTGCCTTCCAGCGCCTTGGCCACGTCGGCAATGGCCGTGATTTGCGGCACGCCCACGCCGGCCACGATACGCGTGGTGCAGATGGAGCCGGGGCCGATGCCGACCTTGACACAATCGGCGCCGGCCTCGACCAGGGCCTGCGCGGCTTCCGCCGTGGCGATGTTGCCGCCCACCACCTGAACGCGCGGGTAGTTTTTCTTGACCCAGCGCACGCGCTCGATGACGCCGGCCGAGTGGCCGTGGGCGGTATCGACCACGATGACGTCGACGCCGGCATTGGCCAGCTTTTCGACGCGCTCTTCGGTGCCGTCGCCCACACCGACCGCCGCGCCCACGCGCAACTGGCCCTGGGCGTCTTTGGCGGCGAAGGGGTGTTCGGTGTTCTTGACGATGTCCTTGACCGTGGCCAGGCCGCGCAGCTCGAATTTGTCGTTGACGATGAGCACGCGCTCGAGCCGGTGCTGGTGCATGAGGGATTGGGCCTGCTCCAGCGTTGCGCCTTCGGGCATGGTGATGAGGCGTTCCTGCGGCGTCATGACGTCACGCAGCGGAACATCGAGGCGGTCTTCGAAGCGCAGGTCGCGGTTGGTGACGATGCCGACCAGCTTGCCGCCTTCCACCACAGGCAGGCCCGAAATGCCGTGCTGGCGCTGCAGGGCGATGGCATCGCGCACCTTCATGGCCGGGGTAACGGTGACGGGGTCGATGACGATGCCGAATTCGTGGCGCTTGACCCGGGCCACTTCGCGGGCCTGCTCGTCGGCACTGAGGTTTTTATGGATGATGCCGATGCCGCCCTCTTGCGCCATGGCGATGGCCAAGCGCGATTCGGTCACGGTGTCCATGGCAGCCGAAACCAGCGGGATATTCAGGGAAATGGAACGCGTGAACTGGGTGACCAGGGAAGTGTCGCGAGGCAGGACCTCGGAATAGGCGGGGACCAACAACACATCGTCGAAGGTGAGCGCTTTTTTGATGAGACGCATTAGATAGCTCCGTACGCAAAGCAAGATTATACGCTTATCCGGGCGGGCATCCTAGCGTCCCGCCCTGTGGAACGGCAGGGCATGGGTCCATGAAACCAGCCTGCCGGGGCGCCGCTCCGGGCAAGGAGCGAACGCCCTTCCCGCCGCCTACCCGAGCCAGACCCGCGCGTTGCGGAACATGCGCAGCCAGGGGCTGGCGTCGCCGCCGCTGTCGTGTTCGCCCCAACGCTTGGGCGACCACGACATCATGACGTTGCGCGTCACGCGCTCGGGATGCGGCATCATCACGGTGAAGCGGCCGTCGGCCGTGGTGACGCCAGTCAGGCCGTCCGCGCTGCCATTGGGATTGTAGGGGTAGGTTTCCGTGGGATTGCCCCGGTTGTCCACGAAGCTCAGCACCCGCGCCACATGCGACGCCTTGCCCTGCAGGCCGAAGTTGGCGTAGCCTTCGCCGTGGGCCACGGCAATGGGGATGCGGGCGCCGGCCATGCCTTTGAAGAACAGCGAGGGCGAGTCGGCAACCTCGACCATGGACAGGCGCGCCTCGTATTTTTCGGATTGATTGCGGGTAAAGCGCGGCCAGTGCTCGGCGCCCGGAATCATGCTGGACAGGGCCGCCATCATCTGGCAGCCATTGCACACGCCCAGCGCAAAGGTGTCGGGGCGCGCAAAATACGCGGAAAACTGATCCGACAATTGCTGGTTGAAGCGTATGGTCCGCGCCCAGCCTTCGCCGGCGCCCAGTACGTCGCCGTAGCTGAAGCCGCCCACTGCCACCATGCCCTGCACGTCTTCCAGGCGTATACGGCCGGACAGCAGGTCGGTCATGTGCACGTCCCAGGCCTCGAACCCGGCCTTGTCGAAGGCCCAGGCCATTTCGACCTGGCTGTTGCAGCCCTGTTCGCGCAGTATGGCTATTTTGGGGCGCTTGCCCGTGGCAATGAAAGGCGCGGCAATATCTTCCTGCGGGTCGAAATAGACAACTGGGGCAAAGCCCGGGTCGTCGGCGTTCTTCCAGACGTCGAATTCGGCCTGGGCGCAGGCGGGGTTGTCGCGCCTTTCCATGATGCGCCGGCTGACTTCGCTCCAGTGCTGCGCCAGTTCGACGCGCGGCTTCTGGTAGATGCACTTGCCGTCGCGGTAGAACTGGATTTCGTCCTGCGTGTTCAAACCGCCCAGCACATGCGAATGCGCGGAAAGGCCCGCCGCCCGCAACTGCTGCAAGACGGTGTCGCGCTGCCCGGCGGGAACCTGGATGACGGCGCCGGCTTCCTCCGCAAACAAGGCCTGCAGCGTGATTTCGTCGCGCTGCACCGACACCTGTTCGGGGCGGATCTTGTAGTCGCCCCAATCCGACACATTGGGATCGATGGTCAGCATGTCCAGGTTGACCGACACGCCGACGCGGCCGGCGAAGGCCATTTCGCACACCGTGGCCAGCAGACCGCCGTCGGAACGGTCGTGATAAGCCAGCAAATGCCCATTCTTGTTCAGTTGGCGAATCACAGTAAAGAAGGCGGCCAGCGCTTCGGCATCGTCGATGTCGGGCGCGGACTGCCCCACCTGATTGAACGCCTGGGCCAGGATGGAGCCGCCCAGCCGCTTCTTCCCCAGGCCCAGGTCGACCAGGATCAGCACCGTGGCGCCCGCATCGGTGCACAGTTGCGGGGTGAGGGTCTGGCGCACGTCGGCCACGGGCGCAAAGGCCGTGACGATCAGCGAAACCGGCGACACCACCTCGCGCTTGCCGTCGGCCGCATCCCAGGCCGTGCGCATCGACAGGGAATCCTTGCCCACGGGAATCGACAGGCCAAGCCGCTGGCACCAGTCGCTGACGGCGGCGACCGTGTCGTACAGGGCCGCATCCTGGCCCGGCACGCCGCAGGCCGCCATCCAGTTGGCCGACAGCTTGACGTCTTTCAGCGACTGCACGTCGCTGGCAACTAGGTTGGTCAGCGCCTCGGCCACGGCCATGCGCCCGGAGGCGGCCGCATCCAGCATGGCGATGGGGGTGCGTTCGCCCATGGCCATGGCTTCGCCGCGCACGCCTTCGAAATCCGCCAGGGTGACGGCGCAATCGGCCACCGGCACCTGCCACGGACCCACCATTTGATCGCGGCTGCTCAGGCCGCCCACCGAACGGTCGCCGATGGTAATGAGGAAATTCTTGTTGGCCACCGTGGGGTGGCGCAGCACCCGCTCGACAGCCTCTTCCAGCGGAATGACCGTAAGATCCAGGGCCTGCGAAACCCCCTCCAGGCGCTGCACGTCGCGCGTCATGCGCGGCGGCTTGCCCAGGATGACGTCGATGGGCACATCGACCGGGCGAATGTCTTCGTCCGGCCCCGCCGCCGGCGCCTCGGCCACGCCCGGCAAACCTTCGCCGTTCGTGACGCGCAACTGGCGCTCTTCGGTGGCCACGCCCACCACCGCATACGGGCAGCGTTCGCGGCGCGCAATGATGTCGAAGCGCGGCAGGTCTTGCGGCGACACGGCCAGGACATAGCGCTCTTGCGCTTCGTTGCTCCAGATTTCAGCGGCAGAGAGGCCGGACTCTTCAAGATGCACCTGCTTCAGGTCGAAGACGGCGCCGCGGCCCGCGTCGTTCACGAGCTCGGGAAACGCATTGGACAAGCCCCCCGCCCCCAC
This sequence comes from Eoetvoesiella sp., assembly GCF_035555955.1. Classification (NCBI taxonomy): domain Bacteria; kingdom Pseudomonadati; phylum Pseudomonadota; class Betaproteobacteria; order Burkholderiales; family Alcaligenaceae; genus Eoetvoesiella; species Eoetvoesiella sp. Next base: position 32,928 of record NZ_DATMGA010000009.1, read on the forward strand.
GTCGTGGATGGCGATGATGGGGTTTTGCTCGCCCTGCTGCCAGCATCGGTCGATGACCTCTTGCGCGCGGCGCTCGATCTCGGGGTTGCCGCGCTGCACCGAATCGAAGTCCAGCTCGACGCTGTTGGCGCCCACGCTCATGCTGGACGCCGCGCCGCCGCCCATGCCGATGCGCATGCCCGGGCCGCCCAACTGGATGAGCAGCGCCCCCGGAGGAATGGGGTCTTTGTGCGTGAGCCGGGCGTCGATGCTGCCCAGGCCGCCGGCAATCATGATGGGCTTGTGATAGCCCCAGCGCCGATCCCCGGCCGTTTGCTCGAAAGTACGGAAATAGCCCAGCAGGTTCGGGCGGCCGAATTCGTTGTTGAACGCCGCGCCGCCGATAGGGCCTTCGATCATGATGTCCAGCGGACTAGCGATGCGCTCGGGGATGCCGTGGGAGTCGTCTTCCCAGGGCTCGGGCGCGTCGTCGAAACGCAGATTGGACACGGTAAAGCCCGTAAGCCCGGCCTTGGGCTTGGAGCCCCTGCCGGTTGCGCCCTCGTCGCGGATCTCGCCGCCGGCACCCGTGGCCGCGCCGGGAAACGGCGCAATGGCGGTGGGATGGTTATGGGTTTCCACCTTCATCAGGGTATGCACCTGGGCCTGGTGGTGGCCATAGGCCGTGGCGCCCGCGGCGGCTTCCGCCCGCGGCTGGCCCGCGTAGAACAAGGTGGCTGCGCCGCCCTGCATAATGGCGGCGTTGTCCGAATACGCCACCACCGTGCCCTCGGGCTGGGCGGCGTGGGTGGCACGTATCATGCCGAACAAGGTGTTGGGCTGCGCCGCGCCGTCGATGACCCACTGGGCGTTGAAGATTTTATGGCGGCAATGCTCGCTGTTGGCCTGCGCGAACATCATCAACTCGACGTCGGAGGGGTTGCGCTGAAGCTGTGCAAAGGCCTGGCACAGGTACTCCACTTCGTCGTCCGACAGGGCCAGGCCCAGCGCGCGATTGGCTTCCAGCAAGGCATCCTGGCCGCGCCCGAGGATATCGACGGTTTGTATGGGCTTGCCCGGCAGCGAGGCGAACAACGGCGCGCCGTCGAAGGCGGCGTCCACCACCGTTTCAGTCATACGGTCGTGCAGGCAGGCGGCGATTTGCGCAAGCTGCTCGGGCTTGATGGTGTGCGCGCCCAGCAGGCCGCGCGCCGGCTTGACCGCGTAGCGGATGCCGCGCTCGATGCGGCGCACCCCCGGCAAGCCGCAATTATGCGCGATATCGGTGGCCTTGCTGGCCCAGGGCGAAACCGTGCCGAAACGCGGCACCACCCGCAGCACCAGCGTATTCTTGTCTTCGGCCGGCGCGCCCAGCCCCTCGCCGTAGGTCAGCAAGGCCAGCAGGCGTTTTTTCTCGTCGGCGCCCAGCTCGGATTCCAGCCACACATAATGCTCGTACCGGCCCTGGATGTCGCCCACCGGCAACCCCAATTGGGCAAATCGCTTCAGCAGGCGCTCGCGGCGAAATGTGGACAAAACACAAGAACCAAGGAAATGCTGAATGGAAGTCACGGTCGGGCGCAGATGAGAGAGGGAATGAAGACTGCCATTTTAACGGGTTAACCCGGGGTGCGCTTGGCGTCAGTCGCCCTGTTCGTCCGCCTCGGGATAGCTGATTTCCAGGATGTCCAGCTCGTCGGCGCCCGCCGGCGTGCGCAGCGTGACCGTATCGCCCTCGCGCGCCTTGGTCAGCGCCCGCGCCACCGGCGATATCCAGCTGATCTTGCCCTGCAGGGGCTCGGCTTCGTCCACGCCCACGATGGTGACGCGGAACTCCTCGCCGGCCTTGTCCGAATACAGCACCGTGGCCCCGAAGAACACCTGGTCCTTATTGGGCTGGGTGGCCGGATCGACCACTTCGGCGATTTCCAGCCGCTTGGTCAGGAAGCGCATGCGCCGGTCGATTTCGCGCAGACGCTTCTTGCCGTACAGGTAGTCGCCGTTTTCAGAGCGGTCGCCGTTGGAGGCCGCCCACGACACGATCTGCACCACCTCGGGGCGCTCTTCGTTCATAAGGCGGGCCAGTTCGGCCCGCAGCTTTTTATAGCCGCCCGTCGTCATGTAGTTCTTGGTGCCGGCCGGCAGGCGCACGGTTTCCGGGCCGAGATCGTCATCGCCCTCGTCGTCGGATTCTTTGACAAACGCTTTGTTCATAACACCAACCGCCACCCATGGAATTCAAATACACAAGATTCATTCTACTAAAGCCCGCCGGATCGCGGATGGGTAATCAGCATTGCCGGCGCAATAGCCGGCCGGCAGTTCCACCACCGAACGGGCGCCCAGGCAAACCGCCATTCGATTGGGAGGCACCCAGGCAACAGTCCTGACAACATCGTGCCGGGCATCCAGAAAAACCAGGTCGATGGCATAAGCCAGCCCGAAGGTGTGGACGGCATGGCAAGGGTGCAGCCACAGCCCCGTGTGCCCGGCAAGACGGGGCAAGGCATGCAGGCCGCGCAGCCGCGCCCAGAACCCGGTTGCGCGATACAGAGTCAGCGGCGTTGCCGCGCCCCGGCCTACCACGACGCCTCCAGCAATTTGGCCGCCACCGGAAAGCCGATAATCAGGAAGGTGCAGGGAAAAATGCAGAAGACCATGGGGAACAGCATTTTCACGGGAGCTTCCAGCGCCAGCTTTTCAGCGCGTAGGAAACGTTCGCTGCGGCGCTGTTCGGCCTGGGCGCGCAACAGAGGCCCCAGGCTCATGCCTAGCTGGTCGGCCTGGCCCAGGGAAGTGGCCAATTGCCGCAAGGGAGGCAAGCCCGTGCGCGCCGCCATGCGATGCATGGCCTCCAGGCGCGGCATGCCGGCGCGCATATCCGCCAGCGCATGGCGAAGCTCTTGCCGCAACGGCCCGACAGGGCCATGATGCGCGGCCTGTTGCAGCGCGCCCTGCAAATTGAGCCCAGCCTCCACACATAAGGTCGTCATGTCCAGCAAGAAAGGCAACTCCCGCAACATATGCCGCTGTCGCGCCGCGCCCTGCTCCCCAAGCCAGTAAAGCGGCCATCCAAAACCAGCCAGCGCGGCAGGCAGGCTGTAGAACACAGCCGTGAAAAAGCCGGGCGAGAAACACCAGTTCAGGACGAGAGCCGCCAACGCGGCCAGCACCAGGGCGGCCAGGCCCTGCATGGCGAAGATGTGCTCGGGCCTGTACAAGGGCTCGATGCCCGCAACCAGCAAGCGCCTGGCCAGGGATTGCCGCCGGCGCCACGAAAGCAGAAGATTGCATGCCGGCGCCAGCGCATTGACCCAGGGCCAGGACAGCCTCAGCAAAAGCCGGGTTTTATCGGTCTCGATAGGCGGGGAACGGCGCGACAGCGGCCCCGTGGCGACCCGCATGGCCAGACAAAGCGACAGGCCGGCCAATATGCAACTTGTCCAGAACAGCATAAGAGGCTCCCAAGACGACCCCTGAAGAAACAGTCTTCGCAATCCATCAAACCCGCGGCTCCCGTGGCAGGCCGAATGGCCGAAACTTCGTTAACCCTTTAAATGGCGATATTGACGATGCGGCGTATGAACAGCACCCCTGCCAGCTCCAGGCCAGCCACCGTCGCCAGCACGCCCCAGCCCGCCGGGGTGTGCCACAGCAAGGCCATGGACTCAGGGTCCAGCCATTCGAGCGCCAAGGCCAAGACGAATGGCAGGGCCGCCACGATCCAGGCCTGGAGCCGGCCCTGGGAAGTCAAGGCCCTGACGCGGCCCAGCAGATGCAACCGGGCCCTCAGGGTGGCGCTGATGCGCTCCAGGGTTTCGGCCAGGTTGCCGCCGCTTTGAACAGCAATGGTCAGCGCCGACGCCAAAAGCCCCATGCCTTCGGTGGGCATGCGCCGGTGCAGTTGCGCCAGGGCCTGCTCGAAGGACACCCCCATGCGCTGCTCGCGCAGCATCTGGCCGAACTCCTGGCCCAGCGGAGGCGGCGCCTGGGTCACGAGGTGGCGCAAGGCCGCCTGCACTCCGGAACCGGCGCGCAGCGCCCCGGCGAGGGAAAGCAGCAGATCGGGCAATTGTTCGTCGAACCGCTGCAGGCGCATTCGTTTCATGCGTGCAAGAACGAAACGCGGAGCAAGCAAGGCGGCTGCCGCGGCCAAAAGCGCCAGCCAGGCATTGCCCGTCGCGACATAGAGGAATACGGCCAGGCCTGCGCAAACCGCCAGGTTGGCCGCCCATAGCTGGGATGGATCCAGAAACAGGAAAAACTCGCTCAGGCGATCCACCGCCTGACGCTGGAACGCGGCGCGATAGTTCTGGAACGCCCGGGCGGCCCAGCCCTGGGCGAACCAGGCGGCCGCACACACCGAGATCGCGACCGCAAGCATGGCAACGGCTGTCAGCAACATGGCTTCCCGACTCCTTCATCTGTATTGCCTAGTTCCAATGTGCGGTTTGGTGAAAAACCTCGGCCCAAGGGCCGAGGCTTGCGCTTTGGCGCGTGGTCAATTGGCATACTTCACTTCAACGCCTGAAGACGCCAAAGGCGGGAACGCCGCCGACGCCTCGTGCAATATGGAATGCTCCGAAAACAGCTCGGCACCCAAACCGGCCCGTGCAAGATCCTGGGAAGAAAAGCATTCGGGCATGGCGCCGCAGCCGAAAAACGCATGGGCTTGCCCCGCCTGTCCCTCCCTGTACCGGAACAGTTCCTGAGTCTGGATACGCCCGCTTTCCATGCCGGTGACCTCGACAATGGCCGTGACGACGCGCCGGCCGTCGCTTAATCGCGCCTGCTGCACCAGAATATGAATGCTTGCCGAAATGTGTTCGCGCACAGCCTGCAGGGGCAGATCCATGCCGGCCATCAAGATCATGGTTTCCAGCCGTGCCAGGGCGTCACGCGGACTATTGGCATGCAGCGTGGTCAGCGACCCTTCGTGGCCCGTATTCATTGCGCTCAGCATGTCGAAGGTTTCAGCACCGCGGCACTCGCCGATGACGATGCGGTCCGGCCGCATGCGCAGGGCATTGCGCACCAGATCGCGGATCTCGATTCGGCCGCGCCCTTCCAGATTGGGCGGCCTGGCCTCCAGGGCAACAAGGTTCTGATGCGCCAGCCGCAGTTCGGCGGCATCTTCGATGGTGACGATGCGTTCGCCGGCGGGTATGCAGTTCGAAAGAATATTGAGCAAGGTGGTCTTGCCGGAGCCTGTTCCACCCGAAACGATGATGTTCTTGCGCTGTACGACACAAGCCTGCAGGAACTCGCCCATGGCAGGGCTAAGCGCCCCCACCGCCAGTAAATCCTGCATCTGCAGGCGGCGTTGGGGAAACTTGCGTATGGTAAGGCTTGCGCCGCGCAATGCAACGGGGGGGATCACCGCGTTGACGCGCGACCCGTCGCGCAGCCGCGCGTCCACCATGGGCGAGCTTTCGTCGATGCGGCGCCCCAATGGCGACACAATGCGTTCAATGACGCCCAGAACAGCTTGCTCGCTGCTGAAGGTCATGCGATGGCGCCTGAGCCGGCCAGCCGATTCGACATAGATCTCATCGTGGCGATTGACCATGATTTCGCTGATTTCGGGGTCGTCCAGAAGAGGCTCCAATGGCCCCAGACCCACGGCCTCGTTGACGACTTCCTGAAGCAACCCCCGCCGATCGACACTTTCCGGCAATTCGTGATCGTCCTGGATGATGTTGGACAAAGCCGCCGTGGCTTCGGCCCGCAGCGCCGCATCGCTCATGCCGGCGATATCGCGGCGGCGCAAGTCGAGCGCCTCGAGCAACTCCGCATGCAGCCGGCGCCTGTGCTGCAATAAAGAAACCTCGGCCGCGGGCGTAGCGCCGGACACCTCGGCAACGCTCTGTTCGCGGGCGCCCTGGAACGGGTTTGGCGACGCCCACATTTGGCAGGTTTCGAGGGTCTGAGCGTCATGTCCGGCTGCCAGGCCAGACGCCCCGGCCGGCTGCTTTGGCAGATCGGGCAAAACAGCCAGCGCTGCGGCGCCAGGGCCTGCGCGCACGCAAATCAGGCAAGGCCCGATGACGATTTCGTCACCGGGGCACAAAGGCCCATAGCGGGTAATGCGCGCCCCATTGACCCAGGTGCCCGAAAGCGAGCCAAAGTCTTCGATATAGGCGCCGTCCTCGCCCTGCTCGAGGCGGGCGTGGTGCCTGGCGACGCGCCATGACGAAAACCTGAGGTGGCTTTGCGTTGCGCGCCCGATATCGCAAGGCAGCGCAACGGCCTGCATGCGCGTGGCGCCGCCTTCGAAACGCAATTCAAGCTCCAGCATGGTTTATTCTCCAAAACGTCGCGGATTGCCGGGGCGGCCGCCAGCGCCTTCACTCCATTGCGAACCCTTGCCCCGATACGGGTTCCAGCCCGACGATGCATGTCCGCCGGACGGCTCGGGCAAGGCGACAGGAGCTCGCACCGGTACGTTGATGAGTTCATTCGCCTTGAACGTCGTGTGCAGGATTTCGTTGGCGTGGCGTATGCGCTGCATCAGATCGGGATGGTCGGGAACGACCACGATCGGCGTCACGAAAATCGCCAGCTCGGTTTCGCTGTGCTGAAAACGGGTGGATTTGAAGAGTTCGCCAAGTACGGGAATATCGCCCAGGCCCGGCAGCTTGCTGACATTGCGCGACTCCTCGCGCGACAGGAAACCCGCCAGCACCAAAGTTTGACCCGAGCGGACATTGAACTCGGTCGACGCCCGGCGCGTCTTGAGCGACGGACCATTGGGAACGGACAGGGTGGTATCCACGGAACTGACCTCGACCTCGATGTGCGAGCGCACCGCGCCGTTGCGCTCTATCTGCGGCGTGATGCGCAGCGATACGCCATAAGGCTTGAAGACGGTATTCGTGTTTCCGTTGGCGTCGGTGGTGGAATAAGGCACCTCGCCTCCGGCGAGGAATTCGGCGGTCGCCCCGCTTCGCGCCAACAGCTGCGGTTGCGCCAGAACGACTGCAGTTCCTGTCTGCGCCAATGCATCGATTCGGGCCGACAATACCGCATTGATACCAAAATAGCCGGCCATGGCGGCCCCGGAATAAGGCAGGAGCACGACGGATTCCCCGGGCCGCTCCGCCAGCTTTCCAGAGCCGGCGTCCCAGGCCAGTCCCGCATTGAAACCGCCCTCGGTTTCCCGTCCCCAGCGCACGCCCCACTCCTGCAATTGAGAGCGCGGCACCTCGACCACCTGGACATCCAGGAGCACCATGTGGTCCCAGCCCACCTGGCTGGTGAAATCGAGCAATTGCGGATAGCGCTTGCTCAATGCCGCCACCCTCTCACGATCGCCATCGGACAAATCGTCGCCCTCGACCAGCAGCTTGTCGCCCACCGTGGAAATGCGCACATTGGGAATGCGTTCCAGCACCTGGCGCAATTCGTGCTGTATCTGCCGGGAGCCTTCGGGAGCCACCTCGACCTGATAACGATGGCGCTGGCCGTTGGCCGACCAGATATGCACCGCGCTTGCCCCTTCGTGTCGCGCGAACACAATGACCTCTTTTTCTTCCGTGGTGACGGCATTGAGCACGTGGCCATCACCCACGGCAACCCGAGCCACATCAGGCACCGCCAGCACCTTGACTTCGCCCACCTGCATCCGCAGCAAGACTTCGGAGCGTGCGCCTGCGCAAGGACTCCAGGCCAGCGACGCCGATATGCCGAACACAACCGCGCACAGAAACGCCTTCATGCCGCGTCACTCTTCATCGAACCCGGAGGCGCCATGGAGGGAATAGCCCGATTCGGACAATACCTGCGGCGGCTCGAACGCGAAGAGATCGCGCAAACTGGAAAGCTGCGGATCGGATGCCGGCGAACCCGACCTGCCCTTTTGGGCGCCAAGCCACGCACTGACAAGCTCGGGGGTGTACGGCAGGTTGAAGACGCCGTTGTTCGAAGGTGCCGCGCGGCCTGCACTGGAGGGGCGCAGGGCCGGTACGCTGCGTGCGGCCTGATTGCCATAGATGACGGGCGCCCTCTTGGGCTTTGCCGCAATAGCGGGAGCAGCAGCGCCAACACCAATAAGGCTGGCAAGATCGCCGCGTACCGCCCTTGGGTCGGAACGGTGGTCGTCGGGACGCCGCAGCAAGGCGGTAATGGTGCCGCTTTGCCTGGCTGCCACCAGCTTGATTGCGTCTTCGGGAGAAGTATCGAGAGTTACTGTGGAATAGATCTCGGCCGCGGATCCGGGCCCATCGCTGCCTGGCCGGGTGTTGCCGCCGGTCGCCAACACCAGCACTCCTTGCAATAGCGGTGCAGTAACGCGCCGGCGCTGATGCTCGAACGATACATACAGATCGATGAAATCGCCGGGTTCCAGCAGCCCGGACACCGAATTGATGGCATCCACCGGCATCGTAATTGCCCGGCGGCCATTGCCGAGCTGGTCTGAAAACGGAGCGCTGCGCGCGCGTGCCGTATGCACCGGCAATATGGGATCGCCCGCGCGCAACGGCGCAACCAAGGTATGGCCCAATAGACTGGAAAAGCCCTCGGGAGCAATGCTGCCGCTGGACACCAGGGCGGCGGGCATCTGGCGGACCGCCAGATGCTCGGTATCGAGCCTGGTGCCCGCAGGCAGATCGAACGCGGCCACCACGCGCTGCGCCATGGGAACCTTGGCGTCGTGTTCGATTTGCAGGATGCGGTTTTGGATGTGCTGCCGGGCCGCCCATGCCGCAAACAGGCCCGCCGCTACGGCCACCAGCAACATGGCCAGGGAACGATTGAAAACGGGCATGCGCACGAGTTGTCTCCTGTACTTGGATTATTCAATGTGTTGCAGGAACACGGCGCTGTCCGGCCCCATGGGCAGGGAGGCCACAAGCAGGCTGGACGACGCCCGCCGCCAGACCTCGGCCCGGGGCCACCAGGCCATTTGCGCCTCATGCTGCCAGCCGCTGCTGCGCAAATGCCGCTGCAGATAGGCGGTGAAATCACCGGCGGACAGCGAGGCGCCATAAACCTGTTGCATGACCCGCCTGCCGTCCACCTCGGACTCCTGACTGAACCGCAGTCGCGCACTTTTCGAAAGCCACGGAAAAGCTTGCCCGGAACGCTTCTGCAGCAAATGCTCCAGCTTTTTCGGGCTGATCTGCAATATCGAAACTCGTCCGTGGGCGCCTCCGGCGCGCTGCTGGATTTCCGCAAGCCAATGCCAGTCGGCGCGAATGCCCGTAAGAAGAACGCTGTTGTTGTAGGCAATGACCCGTTGGAAACGGTCGCCATGCCCGGCCAGCTTTTGGGCCGTCGAAAACAAGGCGGCGGATGACGAAAACTCGCGCCAGTGGATGGGAACGCCATACACATGCGCGGCTTGCGGCTCGGCCCAGCGAAAGCGCTCTGTGTCCATGCCGGCAAGTTCATTGAGCGCACCGACATCGGCACGCGCCGGCGTACAAGCCAACAGCAATATTCCCATATACAAACAGAACACCGAAAGCGGATTCATGGCAGCCCCCCTGTGCCGGCGGAAAAATGCTGTTCCGGAACCATGCCTTGCCAGGCCCCGAGCCAATCGAATACCGGAGCCGGCCGCTTCCACGCGCCTTCCACCCCGACTAGCGCGGCGGCAATCTGCCGGCCAAGGGCGGAAGAAGCCGCCGTGGCATCGCCCCACGCCAATGCGGACTGTCCAACCCGGGCCTGGGTATCGCGATCGCCCGACGCATGCCCCGCGCCCGACAAAATGGCGGTATGACGAGCCAGCCTCGGATAGTAAGCGTCGAACTGACGCAACCCCGCCCCAAAAGACGCGTCCGGCAGGGAATCGGCCGCGCCCACCGCCTGCGGCGCAGCGATGACGTGTGCCGAAAATATGCCCGGGTCCTCAAGCCGCCACTCGCGCCGAAGGCGCCGGGCATCGGCATGATCGCCGCCCGGCTGAGCCTTGGAAGAAAGCTGGGCATCGCGCACAACCTGCAGCGTTACCTCGCTGCGCGAAGCGCTTAATATTTCGTGTCCCCGCCTGTCCCGCCATTGACGGCCCGGCCCCATGAAGAACGACTGGCGCACCACGCCGGCCGGCCGATAATCCGGGTGACGAGCCAGGGAAAATGCCGCGTATCGGCTGGCATGAGAGGCTTGCAAGGCCATATCCTGGAAACGCAACAGCCACGCGCTTCCAATCCACAACGACAACAGGGCCAACATAACCGCCATCCCTTCCAGCAAGGCCTGGCCGCTTTCCCCATGACCGCGGGCATGAGTATTGAGACGCCCGGCGCCGCGACGGCGAGTACGGCGTATTCGGGAATTATTCATGGCGCCGCTCCGATCCGGACTGTGATGGCACACTTGAGTCCAGCCTGGCCTGCCAATATGGGTGGAACAGGCTGGGAAGTTCGTGGCGCCCGTCTTGCCGGGGATCGGGCCTTGCGAAAAAAGTGGCCGCCGCGCTGTGCGTGACAACGGTAAGCCCCTGCGGCCCGGGATGCTGCAGCCTGACGGCAAACCGCAGCGCCTCGCCCCGGCTGCCATCGGCGCCAACGTCGATGTAGTCGGCAAGCCCGCGCCCAGGCCAACTTGGGCGGCCGGCAACCGCCCTGGAGTTGGCCAGAGGGTTGGCGTCGCCGAACACAATGTCCCATTGCGTTGCCTGCTGAACCCAGCGCCAGAAATCCTGGGCCGAAAAGTCCTCGGGTGGATCATCGACATGCGGCACGCCGGCCGAAGCCTGCCGGTCGGGCGGGATCCAGCCCCACCCCATGGGATATTCGCGGTAGTAGCAGCCTATCCATTTATTGGATCGCAAGGCATGGAAGGACTGGGTATCCAGCGACTGCCAGCGGCCCGAGGCGTCGAGCTCGGTTGCGCCGCGCCGGCGCAATTCGTGGCGCAGCCAGGGGCAGCGCGCCTGCACCACCCATGGATTGCTTGCCGTGTGGTTGCGCGGCCCCAGGAATTTGTACATATTCGCGGCCTCGACGATGAAAGGCCGCAGTATTTGCCGCGCCCCGTACCGCCGAACGTAGCCCTCCCAGTTGTCGTCGCTGATGGAGAGGTCGAAATTCGAGGATTCGGGATAGTGCTGTCCCAGGACGGCCCGGGCAGCCGCCAGCCTTGCCTGCGGCACACTGGCGACGATTTCGTCCTGGACGGCAGCCAGTACATCGTGCACGGTGCGGTCGTGCGCCGCATAGGCGCCGGCCAGGCTGCCGTGGATGGCCGCAAGGTTTTCCATGCCGGAGGCCGAGCTGGCCGCCAGATAGGCCGCGCCATGGTCGGCGCCGAACAGCATGGCAATGAGATATGCGGGGGGATTGCCCGTGCCAAGTTGACGAGCCTCGGTACCGCCAAGACTGGCCCACGACCCCAGGGTGACCAGATGCGCCATGGCCACCTGATGCCCAACCTGGGCACGATTGATGTAGGACAGCATGTTCAGGGCTCGGGCCTGAACCAGAGCCGCGCTGTATGCGGCCGCATCCAGGCCGTGCAGTTGCCTGGCCTTGGCGGCCACAACCTGCCCAACGGCAAAATAGCGCAGCAAGGCCACAGCCGCCACGCCTGCAAGCAACATGCCCAGCACCAGGGCCTGGCCCTGCTGCCTGCGGCAAGCCTGGCGCCTGCGCGCGGCGGATTTCATTGCCCCGCCCCCGCATTGCCGGTAAAGGATTTAAGGCTTTTGGCCGCGGTCTGCGCCGCCGCAGATTCGGCGGCCGACTGCGCCATGCGCGACTGCTCGGAGCCGTCTTCGCCGGCAAGTTCCTTGGCCATGGCAGCGGTTTGCGAACGCACCACCTGGCCAAAGGTTTGGTAGACGGCAATGGCCGCCACCGCCACCAGGGCCACGATGATGATGTATTCGGTCATGCCCTGACCCCGCTGTCTTGGGTAAGCTTTGCGCACCGCCGCCTCCATGATTCCACGCTACGAGGCTTGCAGTTTGGCCCACCGCTGCCAGGACCACAATTCGCAAATACCGAGATGGGCGAATTTGCGCTGGGAGTCTATGCTTTTTTGCCTTGGGGCGGCCCCAAGGCAAAAAAAACCTCCGGCATGAACTAGGCTAGTTCATGCCGGAGGTTTCCGGGTACTACTGTATGGATTGCGGCAATGCCGCAACCATTACTTGGTCGATTTGGTAATGGCGTGGCCGGCGTTGGAAATGTCTTCGCCTGCGCCGGCAACGGTGTTGGAGCAGCCAGCCAGGGCCACGCAGCCCACAACCGCCAACAGCATCAAGATCTTCAGTCGCATAAAACTCCCCTTATAGTCAGTTGGAGATTGGATTTAACAACAAAAACCTGTGTTTCGCCACTGCCTCGGCGGCCTTCTTGCGAAGGCATATTCGCAAGGTTCGCCTGCAATCCATATTGATTTTACCGGCGGCGCGCCGCGTGGCGTTGCCTACTTGGCGGCCTTGGCGTAGCGCTCGGCGCTGGCCACGATTTCCTTCCGGGCGGCGTCGGGGCCTTCCCAGCCCTTTACCTTGACCCACTTGCCTTTTTCCAGCTCTTTGTAGTGCTCGAAAAAGTGCTGGATGCGTGCCAGTTCTTCGGCCGGAACGTCCTCGGGCTTCTGGATGTGGCGGTACGGGGGGTACAGCTTTTCGACCGGCACGGCCAGCAGCTTCGCGTCGCCGCCGGCTTCGTCGTCCATCTGCAGCACGCCGATGGCGCGGCAGCGGATCACCACGCCCACCTGCACCGGCAGCGGCGCCAGCACCAGCACGTCGACGGGGTCGCCGTCGTCGGAAATGGTTTGCGGAATATAGCCGTAGTTGGCCGGGTAATGCATGGCGGTCAGCATGAAGCGGTCCACGAAAACCGCGCCCGATTCTTTATCCACTTCGTACTTTACGGGGTCGGAATTCATGGGGATTTCAATGACCACGTTGAATTCATCGGGCAGTTTCTTGCCGGCGGGCACTCGGTCTAAGCTCATTATGTCAACCTTGAGGAAAGTTAGTGAATATGTATTCAGTTCCGGCCATGGCCGCCACGGGGGGTGTCGGAGGTTTGCGATAAGTCGACCCCCGGGATCGGCGCGCTGTCGAAGTATTCGTCCAGGTCGGCATCACCGGCCATCGAGGCCGGCGTGGCGTCGTCCTTGGGCGCTTCGGCGGGCAAAGGCCGGGAAAGGTCGGCATCGGCGCCGAGATAATCGGCTGCGCTGGCGGCAATGGGCGAAGCCGGCGAAACACCGATGGGCTCGGCCTCGGGCATGGCGTCGACGTCGATAAGCGTAGGGTCGCCGCGTGTATCGGCGGCGGGCAGCACCGTGCTTGCGGGCAGCACCGGCAACACGCCCGCCACACTGGCCCCCAGCCGCCAATGCTTCATAGCGTCGTTGCTGCGGCCCAGCCTGTCGTACAGATTGCCCAGCAAAGCATGGATGCGCACGTCGCTGCGGATTTTCATGCTGCGCAGCAGATAGCGCTCGCCCAGCCCCCACAACTGCCCGGTGAGGCACAAATTGCCCAGGGCGGCCAGCAGAGCGGAATCGTTCGGATGCGATTTGAGCCAGGTTTCGGCCTTGTTCAGGCGCCTAGCCACCTGCTCGGGCGGGCATTGCGAATACGCATTGAGCAGCCGGGTATCCAGCCGCACGTTCAGGGCGGCCTCGAGAATGCGCCCGGCCTCTTCATGCTGGCCGGCTTCGTCGTGCAATGCGGCCGCTGCCAGCGCGATGTCGGGCAAGGCTTTTTCGTCGGCGCGCAAATCGCCCCAAATGCCTTTGAAGCCATCCAGGCCCGCAGTCCGTATGCGCGCCGCGGTGGAAACCTCGATGAGCTGTACGGCCTCGGATTTGTCGATGGCGCCCCGGCGCTGCAAGAACCGGGTCAGCTCGTACACATGACCGTAATCGTGCAACTGGCGATAGGCGCGCAGCAGCAGGCGGGTGGCGTTAAGATGCCGCGAACTGGCGTTATGCAGAGGCTGCAAAAGCTCCAGCGCCTCTTGCGGGCGGTTCTGGTCGAGGTACATTTCGGCCGCGGCGGTGGCGGCGGCCTCTTTGAGGCGCGGCTCGTTCCCGGCGGTCTCGCGCGCGACTTCCAGGGCCTCGTCGCGGCGGGCGAACTCACCCAGATGATGGGCCGCCCTGGCCTTGGCCAACCCGGCAAGCACCTTGGTGCTGGGCGTGCGGGTTCTGTCGAGCAATTTGGCCAGTTCCTGCTCGGCCTGCGGATAGCGGCCTTCCAGCACGTTGATCCAGCCGTTTTCAAGCAGTTCGTGATCGCGTTTTTTGGCGCGCAGGCCGCGCCACGAGCGGAAGCGCTCGGGCCCCGACGTTACCCAGGCGATGACGCGCAGCACCACGTACAGCACGATGAAGGCGGCCAGCACCAGCAACACGGCCAGCGCCAGGGAAAGCTCGATGCGCCAGGGCTGAGCGATGATGAGCACGTTGCCGCCGTGTTCGCGCAGCACCACGCCCAGGGCAACCGCCACGATCAATACCAGCAGAGTCCAGAACCATGTCCTCATTGTTTATTCCTGTGGCTGGGCAGACTGGACGGACGGAGCGGGGGCGGCTTCCGGCCCGGCGGCGGGAGCCGCGCCATCAGGGCCGGCCGGGTTTTGGCCGGCGGCGCCCTGGCCGGGCTGGTCTTCGAGCTGATCGACCGAAGACGGGCTATCGGCCTGTTCGCCGGCCGTGGCATTGGCCGCGCGCAAGGCGTCCAAAGCCTGCATGCTGTTGCTGACCGTCGGCAATTTGACGGCGATATCGGTATCGGCCAACTGGTCGGCCAGTTTCTGGGCGCGCCGGGTATCGGCGGCGGTCGTATCGTAGTGTGTCTTGAGGGCCTGAACCAGCACGCTGGTTTCCGACTTCCACACGGCGGGCTGATGCATCATGAGCGCAAGTTGGGCGGTCATGACGCGCAAGCGCAGGTTTTCACGCAGCTGGCCGGCCTGATCCGGCGACATCAGCAAGGCGGAGGAATTCTCGACGCGCCGAACGCTGATCAGGCCGCCAAGATCCTGGCGCACCATGACCCAGGCTTCGTCCGCCCATTGCCCGACCCGATGCAGGCCTTTGCTCCACCAGGAAGCATTGGGGTCGATCGGCGCGCGGGCCGCTGATTCTTGCCTGGCAAGCGCCGCATCGCGCTCGGTCGTGTCGACCTTGGGCGCCGCATCGTCGGGAACGAGCAGCGGCGCGCTGCCGATGAGCGAACCGAGTTCCTCGAGCCGCGAGGACATCTGCGCGACGTCGATGGTGGAAACCGCGCGCAGGCGATCGAGGTCGCCATTGATGGATTGCTGCAAGCCGGCCAGGCTGGGCCGGCTTGCCCGCGCCAGCTGCGCCTGCGCGGTTTCGAGCGCAATGATGGCGTTGCCCACGTTGCCGCCGAGTATGAGCTGCTGGTGCGCAACCTGCACCAGGTGGTCGACGTCGTTGATGAGCAGCAGGTCGGAGCCCTTGTCGGTAAGCAGCTGGAAAGCCTGGTCGAGACTGGCGACCTGGTCGCGGGAGTCGTTCAGGGCGACCTGCAGGGCATTGATATGGGCGCCCTGCTCTTGCGCCAGCGACAAGGCCTGCTGGGCCTGGCTGGCCGCCTGCCGAGCCGCCGCCGAACTGCTTTGCACTTGCTCGAGCATGGCCGCCTGGGACTGGTGGAACATTTTATGCTGGTACCAAAGCCCCGCCGCAAGCGCGACGGCAATGAGCAGGACCACCACGAACGCAATGCCCAGGGCGGAACGGCGTTTGGCGCGTGCCGCCGCCGGCGGGGATGCGGGTTTGGCCGAATTGGCGGTTGGCCTGGATGTTGTTGCGGCCGCGCTGTCGGCCGACTGGATCTCGGTTTTAGGTTCAGTCATGACGAGATTGTAATCCTTGACGCTGGCTTATAGGAAAGCAAGTGATACGACGGTCTGAAAAATAGTTTTATCCGCCGGTGGACATATTTTTACCATTGGTGCCGGATTTTTGCCCGGCACCGTACGAAGCAAAGCCTGCAAATGCCGTGCTATGCGTTCGTGGATCACGACGAAACGCGCGTCGCGCCAAAACGCCTGCAGTCCCGGCGCCAGCAGGTTCCGGTGAAATGCATCGACGCCTTCCGAACTGGTGAACAGGCCGACCACGACGCGGCCCGGCGCCAGGCCGGCGGCCAGGGCCCCGCGCTGGCCGTCCGTCCATTCGCATGGGCGGCGCCGGTACACAGCGTAACGATGCACCCGCGCTCCGGCAGCCTCGAGGCGCTCGCCCAGCCATTCCCGCCCGCTTTCTCCGCGTACGATGGCCACGCGCTTGAACGTGCCGATGCCTGGCTCCAACAGCCGCCATAGCGCCTCGGAATCCTGCGGCGTATCGGCTTGCGGGTGCACGATGCACTCGGAGGGGATGAAGTCCGACTCGCGCAAAGGCCTGGCGCTGGCTTCGCCCACCGCAGCGGCAATGGTGGAAGCCGGCCACTCGGCGCAGCCCTGCTCGGCAAGCTGATCGAGATAAAAAAAAGCCGCATTGGCGCTGACGAACACGATAAGGTCGTAATGCCCCGGCAACGGAAACCGCGACGCATCGACAGGCAATGGGCTGACGGCCAGGGCCGGCAGTTCCAGCGCCTCGAGTCCAGCTTCCCGCAAACAGGCCGCCAGGACCTGATTGCGGCCTTGCGGCCGTGTCAGTACGACCAGGGGAGCGGCGGGCCCAGGCACCTGCCGCCTTACGCCGCAGACGGGCCGGCCGCGCCGAGCTTGGCCAGGATGGCGCGGGCCCCCTTGCCCAGGAGTTCTTCGGCTACGCTTTCGCCCAGTTGTTCTGCCGATCCGGCCGGGCCGCTGGCCTGGGCGCGAATGATGCGGGAACCGTCGGGCTCGGCCACCAGGGCCTGCAAGAACAGCCCGGCCCCCTGCATTTGCGCATAGGCGGCCAGGGGGACCTGGCACGAGCCGCCCAAAACGCGCGACACGCTGCGCTCGGCCAGCACGCAAGCCGTGGTGCCGGCGCTGGCCAAAGGCGCAAGCCACGCATGCATGTCGGGGCGGGCAAGCAGGACCTCGATGCCCAGCGCCCCCTGCCCTGCGGCCGGCAGGCTTTGTTCCACGTCGATGAGCCGCCGGATGCGCGACCCCAGGCCCAGGCGCCGCAAGCCCGCCGCCGCCAGGATAATGGCCGAATACTCGTTGCGGTCGAGCTTGGCCAGCCGGGTATCCAGGTTGCCGCGCAACGGCTCCACCCGCAATTGCGGGTACTCGGCGCGAACCTGGGCTTCGCGCCGCAAACTGGAGGTGCCGACCACCGCGCCCGCCGGAAGCTCGGCCAGCGAGTCGAAATCGTTGGAAACGAAGGCGTCGCGCGGGTCTTCGCGCTCGAGCACCACGGCCAGGGAAAACGGATCGTGCAGATCGACCGGCACATCCTTGAGCGAGTGAACGGCCAGGTCGGCCCGCCCGTCGAGCAAGGCGTTTTCGAGTTCCTTGACAAACAGGCCCTTGCCGCCGACCTTGGAAAGGCTGCGGTCGAGTATCTGGTCGCCGCGCGTGGTCATGGTCAGCAGGCTGACCTGGCATTGCGGATACAGCGCGGCAAGCCGGTCGCGCACATGCTCGGCCTGCCACAGGGCAAGCCGGCTGGCCCGCGTGGCGATGACGAGTTTGTCGGGCGTGCTGGGCATGGCGCTATCCGATGAACTGATTGACGACTATCGCAGCCACGATGCCCAGAATAGCCAGAATGAGCAGACCTTTAAGCAAAGACATGCTGGAATCTCCGTGTTTGTCGGGATCGGCGGATTTAAACAGACTCATTGATTGCCCCTTTTGCGGCGTTTTTGCGAGCGGCCAGCCATTTTCCCAGTACAACCACCAGAATGGCGCCTACGGCCTCGGCCGCCAGTTTAACCAGGGAAGTCACTTCGCCGATTTGATTTGCGACAACCACGTCGGTCACCAGCATGCCGCCGGCGATCCAGCCCAGCAGCGCCCCGCCGAACGTAACCACCATGGGGAAGCGGTCGATGAGCTTGAGCACCAGAGTGCTGCCCCAGATGATGATGGGAACGCTGAGCAGCAGGCCGAATATGACATAGCCCAGTTGGTGGTCGGGTATGGTGTTCTGGGCGGCGCCCGCGATGGCGATGACGTTGTCCAGGCTCATGACGAAATCGGCGATGAGTATGGTCTTGACCGCCGACCAGACGGAGCTGGCGCTCTTGATGTTGTCGTGATGATCGTCGTCGGGCAGCAGCAGCTTGACGCCTATCCACAGCAGCAGCAGCGCGCCGGCGATTTTCAGAAACGGAATGTTCAGCAAGGTAAGCGCGAATGCGATGAGCGCCACGCGCAGCACGATGGCGCCGGCCGTGCCCCATACGATGCCCTGCATCCGCTGTTTGTGTTCCAGGTTGCGGCACGCCAGGGCGATGACGACGGCGTTGTCGCCCCCCAGCAGGATATCGATCATGATGATCTGGAAAAGCGCCCCCCAATGGAGGGTTTCTATGAACTCGAGCATCCGTGCTCCATATGTATTTTTGCTGTTCGGGAAGGCCGCCGAACCCCGCGTCCGGACAACCTGGTTTAGTGTGCGGCTCGATGACGCAGCCACAGTCTATTATATGGGTCGAAAGCCCTCCGGCATGCGAGCGGACAATGCAAAGCCCCCACGCTGCGCCGCTGATGCGGCTTGCTGCCCCCCGAGGGGGCGCTTTTTGCCTTGGGGCGGCCCGGCGGCAAAAAAAGCCCCCACGCTGCGCCGCTTACGCGGCTTGCTGCCCCCCGAGGGGGCACTTTTTGCCTTGGGGCGGCCCGGCGGCAAAAAAAAGGCCCGAACAGTTCGGGCCTTTTTCAGTTGCGCCAAACCTTACAGCACGGACTTGAGCAGCTTGCCCATTTCGGAAGGATCGCGGGTGGTGCGGATGCCGCAAGCTTCCATGGCCGCCAGCTTGGCGTCGGCCGTGTCGGCGCCGCCGGAGATCAGCGCGCCGGCATGGCCCATGCGCTTGCCCGCCGGAGCGGTGACGCCGGCGATGAAGCCTACGACGGGCTTCTTCATGTTGTCTTTGGCCCATTCGGCGGCGTTGACTTCGTCGGGGCCGCCGATTTCACCAATCATGACCACGGCATCGGTGTCGGGATCGTCGTTGAACAGCTTGAGCACGTCGATGTGCTTCAGGCCGTTGATGGGGTCTCCGCCGATACCCACGGCGCTGGACTGGCCCAGGCCGAGTTCGGTGAGCTGAGCCACCGCTTCGTAGGTAAGCGTGCCGGAGCGGCTCACCACGCCAATGCGGCCCTTGCGCGAGATATGGCCGGGCATGATGCCGATCTTGAGTTCGTCCGGCGTGATCAGGCCCGGGCAGTTGGGGCCCAGCAGCAGGGTTTTCTTGTTCTGGTCGCGCATGCGGTTGCGCACTTCCAGCATGTCGCGCACCGGGATGCCTTCGGTAATGCAGACCACCAGATCCAGGTCGGCTTCGACAGCTTCCCAGATGGCGGCCGCCGCACCCGCGGGCGGAACGTAGATGACCGAAACCGTGGCGCCGGTCTGGGCCTTGGCTTCCTTGACGGAGCCGAAAATGGGCACGCCTTCGAAGTTCTCGCCGGCCTTTTTAGGATGCACGCCGGCAACGAACGCGTTCTTGCCGTTGGCGTACTCGCGGCACATATGGGTGTGGAACTGGCCGGTCTTGCCGGTGATCCCTTGGGTAATGACTTTGGTGTCTTTGTTGATCAGAATCGACATTTACAAATCCTCGGCAATATTCTTATTTCGCGGCGGCTACGACTTTGGTCGCGGCTTCGGCCATGGTGTCCGCACTGATGATGGGCAGGCCCGAATCGGCCAGCAGCTTCTTGCCCAGCTCTTCGTTGGTGCCCTTCATGCGCACCACCAGCGGAACGCTCAGGTTGACGGCCTTGCAAGCGGCGATGACGCCCTCGGCGATGACATCGCAGCGCATGATGCCACCGAAGATGTTGACCAGGATGGCTTTGACGCCTTTGTTCTTGAGCATGATCTTGAAGGCTTCGGTGACCTTCTCGGCCGTTGCGCCGCCGCCGACGTCCAGGAAGTTGGCCGGCTCGCCGCCGAACAGCTTGATGGTGTCCATGGTTGCCATGGCCAGGCCGGCGCCGTTGACCAGGCAACCGATATTGCCGTCAAGCTGGATATAGGCCAGGTCGAACTTGCTGGCTTCGATTTCGGCCGGGTCTTCTTCGTCCAGGTCGCGGTAGGCCACGATTTCGGGATGGCGGAACAAGGCGTTGGAATCGAAGTTGAACTTGGCATCCAGGGCGATGATGTTGCCGTTGCTGTCGCGGTTCAGCGGATTGATCTCGACCAGCGAGGCATCGGTTTCCATGTAGCAGCGATACAGCTTCTGGAAGAGATCCACGGTCTGGGCGGTCGAGCCGGCGGGCATGCCGATGGCGTCGGCCACCTTCTTGGCCTGCTCGGCGGTCAGGCCAACCAGCGGATCGATGTATTCGGTGATGATCTTTTCGGGCGAGGAATGAGCCACTTCCTCGATGTCCATGCCGCCTTCGCTCGAAGCGATCAGGGCGACCTTCTGCGTGGCGCGGTCGGTAACCAGCGACACGTAGTATTCCTTCTGGATGTCCGCGCCTTCTTCGATGTACAGGCGGTTGACCTTCTGGCCTTCAGGACCGGTCTGGTGCGTAACCAGCTGCATGCCGAGAATCTCGGACGACAGCTTGCGGACTTCGTCCAGCGAACGGGCCAGCTTGACGCCGCCGCCCTTGCCGCGGCCGCCCGCATGGATTTGCGCCTTGACGACCCATACCGGGCCGCCCAGCTTCTCGGCTGCGGCAACGGCCTCGTCTACGGAAAAAGCAGGAATTCCGCGGGGCACTGCAACGCCAAACTTCTTCAGCAGTTCCTTGCCTTGATACTCGTGAATTTTCATTTGTTACCTGTCAGAACGTAAAGGATAATAAAAAAGCGGGGCTTGAACGGCAAAAAAGCCGCACAAATGCATCGGCATTGGCGGCTATTCGCGCCGAACCTCGGCATCGGGGCCTGTATACCACTCGGGATAGAACTCTTTGGCGACCTCGCCGTCCAGCCTCAAGGCATGACAGCCCTCGAGCTGGAATGGCCGCTTGTTGGGGAGCTCGGCGTCCCGCTGCTTGCGGGGCCTGCCTGCCCGCGACTGTATGGCCACGGTCGGCAGCAGATACGACATTTCGGTCATGTGGGTACAGCCGGCCGTCCGGCCGAAGCGTTCCTTGACCGCGTTGCGAAAGCCGCGCAACAAATTCATGCCCACCAGATCCTGGTAATCGGGTGCTATCTGGAAACAGTTCTGGTTGTACGGCGCGGCATCGTACGCGGCTGCGGCCGCCTTGATGGTGAACTCGTCGTCGATCGTGACGCGCAGCTGCATTTTGTGCACCGGCAAGCCGGCCGGATGCAGCGCCCCGCTATGCTTGGAGAAGTCGTAGCCCTTGACATCGAGGAGCTCGGCGTCCAGATCCCACAGGCCGTCTTCCCGAAGAAACGCCTCCACGCGCACCGTACGGGTGTGCATGGATTTGCGCGGGGAGTCTGACGGCGGCAGGGACATGTAAAACGTTGGCGTAAGCTATAAAACCTTGCAAGTATAACGCAGCCGCGGGGCGGCACGCTCGGCCGGCGGGCCGGGGCCCGCCCCGGAGCCCGCGCGGCCGTGAACGCGCGGGACGGTCCGGAAATCAAGCAGCCTGGCGCAGCAGCCTGGCGGCCTCCACCATGGCGACCAGCGCCGCTTCGGTTTCGGGCCAGGCGCGGGTCTTGAGCCCGCAGTCGGGATTCACCCAAAGACGCTCGCGAGGCAGGCGCGAGCCGGCTTTTTTCATGAGGCCCACCATCCATGCAACGTCGGGCACGTTCGGCGAGTGTATGTCGTAGACGCCCGGCCCGATGTCGTTCGGGTATTCGAACTGCTCGAAAGCATCCAGCAGCTCCATATTGGAGCGCGAGGTCTCGATGGTGATGACATCGGCGTCCATGGCCGCGATGGCTGGCATGATGTCGTTGAACTCGGAATAGCACATATGCGTATGGATCTGCGTTTGCTCGCCGACCCCGGCCGTGGCCAAGCGAAAGCAACCGACCGCCCAGGCAAGATAGGCCTGCCAGTCGTCGCGGCGCAAAGGCAGGCCCTCGCGTATGGCCGGCTCGTCGATCTGAATGACGCCGATGCCGGCGGCCTCCAGGTCGGTGACCTCGTCGCGCAGCGCCAGCGCCAATTGCCGGCAGGTCAGCTCGCGCGGCTGGTCGTCCCGCACGAACGACCACTGCAGCAGCGTCACCGGGCCGGTCAGCATGCCCTTTACCGGTTTGCCGGTCAGCGACTGCGCGTACGCAGACCACGCCACCGTCATCGGCGCCGGACGGGACACGTCGCCGAAAATAAGCGGCGGTTTCACGCAACGCGAACCGTAGCTCTGCACCCAGCCGTTCTGCGTAAAGGCAAAGCCGGCCAGCAACTCGCCGAAATACTCGACCATGTCGTTGCGCTCGGGCTCGCCGTGCACCAGGACATCGAGTCCGATTTTTTCCTGGAATCGTATGACGTGCTCGATCTCGGCGCGGATGGCTTTTTCGTAGGCGGCGTCCGCCAACTGGCCTGCCCGCCAGTTGCGCCGCAAGGAGCGGATCTCGGGCGTCTGCGGGAACGAGCCTATGGTCGTCGTGGGATAGGCCGGCAGTCCGAGGCGCTGCTGTTGTCGTTCGATGCGCCGGACGAACGGCGCACGGCTGCGCGGCACCTGGCCCGATTCGCTCAGGCGCTTTTGCACGACGGGGTTGTGAATGCGCTCGGACTGCGCGCGCGCCCGCACCGCCTCGCGCTGCGTCTGCAGCGCCTGTTGCACCTTGGCATCGACGTTGCCTTCCAGCGCAGCCGCCAGCCAGGCCACTTCATCGAGCTTTTGCGTGGCAAACGACAGCCATCCCAGCAACTCCGCATCCAATTCCTTTTCGCCAGCCAGATCGACCGGCACATGCAGCAAGGAGCACGATGGCGCCAGCCAAAGGCGCTCGCCCAGCTTCTGCCTGACGGGCTGCAGCGCCTCCCGCGCCTTGTCCAGATCGGTGCGCCAGACATTGCGGCCATTGACCACGCCGGCCGACAATACCTGGTCGGGGCGCAGCGCCGCCACCACCTGGGCCAGTTGCCCCGGGGCGCGCACGAGATCCACGTGCACACCTTGCACCGGCAGTTCGCCAAGCAGTTCGAGATTGCCCTTCAGGCCTTCGAAATACGTGGCAAGAAGCAGATTGACGCCGGCCCCTGACAAGGCCTGGTAAGCCCGGGCGAATGCGGACTTCCAGGCCTGGGGCAAGTCCAGGCCCAGAATGGGCTCGTCGATCTGCACCCACTCCACGCCCTGTTGAGCGATGCGAACCAGCACCTCGACATACACGGGCAATAGCGCATCCAGCAGCGCCAGCTTGCCTTCGTCCTGGGCGCCGCCCGCGAACGCATCGCCCTTGCCCAGCCACAGCCAGGTCAGGGGGCCCGGAATGACGGGCTTGGCCTTGTAGCCGAGCGCGGCGGCCTCGCGGATATGCTCGAACAAATCCTCGCGGGCAAGGCGGTAGGTCTGGCCGGGCACCAGCTCGGGCACGATGTAGTGGTAATTGGTATCGAACCACTTCGTCATTTCGCAGGCCGCCGCCGGCGTGCCGCTCGGCGCGCGGCCGCGCGCCATCCTGAATAGCGTATCGAGATCGACGGGCTCGCCGGAAGGCTGGGCGAAGCGCGGCGGCACGGCGCCAATCAGCGTCGACCATTCCAATACATGGTCGTACCAGGCGAAATCGCCCACCGGCACAAACGCCGAACCCGCCTGCGCCTGCACGGCCCAATGGCGGGCGCGCAATTCGCGGCCCACTTCCAGCAGTTCGTCCCGCGACTTCTTGCCCGCCCAATACGCTTCAAGCGCCCATTTCAGTTCACGCTGAGCGCCGATGCGGGGAAAACCTAAATTATGAAAAATACTCACACTAAATCCAAAATGGTTGAAAATTTCTAGTGGTTATTATTGTGCTACCTGTGGCTAATGAATCAAAATCAAATACAACATTTATAAAATGAGTTATTCTCATGCTAAGGATCGCCGGTCACAGGCTCTGCGGCGCGGGCCTGAGGCCCAGGCTTTTGGCGCCGGGCCGGAACCTGGCTTCAGGCGGGGGACTGGATCCGGAACGGGGCCTTGCCCTTTTCGACATCAATAATTCACTTGCGATTATTCGCAACACAGAGCCATGCTGGAAATCCGCCATCTTGAAACCCTGACCGCCATTCGTGAAGCCGGCAGCCTGCAAGACGCCGCCGAACGCCTGCATGTGACGCAGTCGGCGCTGTCGCATCAGTTGCGCGACCTGGAGGTGCGCCTGAAAACCCCCTTGCTGAACCGGCGCACCCGCCCCGCCCGCCTGACGACCGCCGCGCTGCGCATCCTGGCGCTGGCCGACGACATACTGCCCAAGCTCAAGGCAACCGAAAGGGAACTCCAGCGCCTTTCGGCGGGACGCACGGGAAGGCTGCACCTGGCTATCGAATGCCACTCCTGTTTTCAATGGCTGATGCCGTCCCTGGACTCGTTCAGGCAGGACTGGCCGGACGTCACCCTGGATCTTTCGGCGGCATTTTCGTTTGCCCCGCTTCCCGCCCTGCTTCGCGGCGATCTGGATGTAGTGATCACCTCGGACCCGCAAGCCCTGGATGCGGTCAAGTACCTGCCGCTGTTCCGCTACGAATTGGTTCTAGCCGTGGCAGCCGCCAACCCGTTGGCCCAATACAAATACATACAGCCCGAGCAACTGGCCGACCAGGTTCTGATTACCTACCCGGTGGACAAGCAGCGCCTGGATGTCTACACGGCGTTTCTGGATCCGGCGGGCGTAGAGCCAGCCAGCATTCGCAAGGCCGAGCTGACCCCGATCATTGCGCAACTGGTGGCCAGCCAGCGCGGTGTGGCGGCCCTGCCCAATTGGGCATTGACTGAATACCTGGACCAGGGCTGGCTGCGCATATGCCACTTGGGCGAACATGGCGTGTGGCGCACCCTGTACGCCGCTGTCCGGCTGGAAGACGCCGACGCCCCTTACTTGCAGGCCTTCATGGCCAAGGCCCGCGAGATCTGCTTCAAGACCCTCGACGGCATCAAGGCTGTGCGCGAGGAACGCGGACGGTAGCAGCCCCTATGAAGGCTTTACCGGGAATCGTCGAGCTCGCCCAATATGCGCCGCAGGCAATCGGGAGAGAACCCGCGCGAGGCCAGGAAACGGAACTGCCGCGCATAGTCGGCGCGATCAGCAGGCGCGCGGTTGAACTTGCGCTGCCAGACCTCCCGGGCGCGCTCGAGCTCGGTTTCTTGCAATTGGCTACGTATTTGTGCGATGTGCTCGTCGGGCAGGCCGTGCTGGCGCAGTTCTTGCACGACCAGGGCCGCGCCTTTTCGGGAAGCGCGGCGATGCACCAGGCTTTGCGCGAAGCGCGTATTGGAAAGCCAGTTTTCTCGCTCGAGCTCGTTGAGCACGTCTTCGAGCTCTTGAGGATTGGCGGGGTCGACATGGGCGGCCAGTTTGCGCGCCAGCTCGACCCGCGAATGCTCGCGCCGCGACAAAAAGCCCACAGCCCGCATTTTTAGGGACGGGCCGTTGGGCCTGGCGGCCGCAGAAACCGGCGCACCGGCCGTTGACTGTTGGGCGGGAGCGGGCGACATTTGCTCGAACCCATCGTCGGAGTCGGATTGCCCGCCGCCGGACTGGCGGCCGCGCCGACGGGCCCCGAAGCTGCCGTGGGAATCGTGCCAGCCCATATGCGCCGCCTTGCCCGAACCTTTTGCCCCAGCCCCAGCCTTATTCGGCGAGCTCGTCTTCGAGCGAATCGTCGGAGGCGTTGGAATCGGCAGGTACCGTCATGGCGCGGGCGATGACCCCGGTTTGCTCGCGCACGCGGTTTTCGATTTCGATGGCCATTTCGGGATGCTCTTTGAGGTACTCGCGCGCGTTGTCCTTGCCTTGGCCGATGCGGGTGCCGCCATAGCTGAACCAGGCGCCGGCCTTGTCGACGATGTTGGCCTGGACGCCCAGGTCGATGATTTCGCCCTCGCGCGAAATGCCCGCGCCATACATGATGTCGAACTCGGCCTGCTTGAACGGCGGCGCCACTTTGTTCTTGACGACCTTGACGCGGGTTTCGTTGCCGACGACCTCGTCGCCCTTCTTGATGGAGCCGACGCGGCGGATGTCGAGGCGGACGGAGGAATAGAACTTGAGGGCATTGCCGCCGGTGGTGGTTTCGGGATTGCCGAACATGACGCCGATTTTCATGCGGATCTGGTTGATGAAAATGACCATGCAGTTGGCCCGCTTGATGTTGGCGGTAAGCTTGCGCAGGGCCTGGCTCATGAGGCGGGCCTGCAGGCCCGGCAGGGAATCGCCCATGTCGCCTTCGATTTCGGCCTTGGGCACCAGGGCGGCCACGGAGTCGATGACGATGAGGTCGACGGAGCCCGAGCGCACCAGGGCATCGGTGATTTCAAGGGCCTGCTCGCCGGTGTCGGGCTGGGAAATGAGCAGGTCGGACAGATTGACACCCAGCTTGGAGGCGTACTGGACATCGAGCGCGTGCTCGGCGTCGATGAACGCGCAAGTGCCGCCGATTTTTTGCATTTCGGCGATGACCTGCAGCGTGAGCGTGGTTTTGCCAGACGACTCGGGCCCGTAGATTTCGATGACGCGGCCGCGCGGCAGGCCGCCCACGCCCAGGGCGATATCGAGCCCCAGCGAACCGGTGGACACGACCTTGATGTCGTGCTCGACCTGGTTGTCGCCATAGCGCATTACCGAACCTTTGCCGAATTGCTTTTCGATTTGGGATAAGGCGGCAGCAAGCGCCTTGTTGCGTTCGGCGGCGGCGGCTTTGCTAGTTTTGTCGTCCATTGAGGAATCCTTGGCTAAAGAGTAGTAAATGCTTGAACCGGGAGCCCGACCCCGGTTCTGTTAATTATCACACCAAATTATACTGTATAAATACACAGATAAAGCAATATTTCTCGTTTACCCTTACTAGACCTGCGCCAAAACCGCATGCCAGAATGGCCGACATCAACCATTGCCTGTGCCAGCCAGCCCGACATGCGTATTCTAATCGCCGAGGACGACAGTATTCTTGCGGATGGACTTTCCCGTTCACTGCGCTACGACGGCTATGCCGTCGACGTGGTGCACGACGGCTCCAGCGCCGATTCCGCCTTGCAGCTGCAAGCCTTCGATCTGCTCATCCTGGACCTCGACCTTCCCCAAACCAGCGGCCTGTCCGTGCTGCGCCAACTGCGCCAGCGCCAAAGCGCCCTGCCCGTGCTCATACTTACCGCCTCCGACACCGTCGAACAGCGGGTCAAGGGCCTGGATCTGGGCGCCGACGACTACATGGCCAAGCCTTTCGCGCTGTCCGAACTCGAGGCCCGGGTGCGCGCCCTGACCCGCCGCAGCGCCGGCAACAGCACCACGCTGCTGCGGCACAAGCGGCTCAGCTTCGACCTCAACGGACGCACGGCCCGTATCGACGGCCAGCCCCTGGAACTCTCGGCGCGCGAAACCAGCCTGCTCGAAATATTCCTGTCGCGCTGCGGCCGCATGATCAGCAAGAACCAGTTCGTCGACCTGCTGTGCGAATGGGGCGAAGAGGTCACCACCAACGCCATCGAAGTCTACATCTACCGACTGCGCAAAAAACTGGAGCCCAGCGGCGCGAAGATCGTCACGGTGCGCGGGCTGGGCTATTGCCTGGAACCCGACAATTCGCAAGGCGAAACCGGTTCGCCCGCCAGCGCCATCCCGCCCAAGCTCAATGCCTGACACTCCCGATTCCCCCAGCGCCGCCGCGCCCGCGGGTGGCGCGCGCCGCCCGCGCAACAAAAGCCTGATGGGCCAGATCCTGATCTGGATGTTCGGCCCTCTTTTCCTGCTGTGGACCATCGGCATCGTCATCACCTACTTCATCGCGCAGAACATCGCCAACGCGCCCTACGACCGCACGCTCACCGACCACCTGCGCGCGCTCAAGCACGAAATCGAGCAATCGCGCATCGACGGCGGATTCTCGCTCTCGCCCACCCTGCTCACGGTGTTCCGCGGCGAAGACGAGCAACCCACGCGCTGGGAAATCCGCGACGCGAACGGCCATTCGCTGGCCGGCACCGCACACATCCCCCTGCCCGACAACTGGGCCTACGAAAAAGACAAGATCCGCTTCCTCAACGACAGCCTGGACGGCCAAAGCGTCCGCATCGCCTACACCTGGGGCGGCCAGGACGCGAACGGCACCCCTTTCCTGACCGTCGTCGCGCAAACCAACGAAAGGCGCGCCATCCTCCAGCAAGAAATATTGACCGGCATGCTTACGCCGCAGCTCATCGTCCTGCCCCTGGCCGCTCTGCTGGCAGGGCTGGGGCTCACGCAGGGCCTGGAACCCCTGACCCTGCTGCAGGAACGCATACGCGCCAGGCGGCCCAACGATCTCTCGCCCATCGAACAGGATCTGGCCCCCGCCGAAATCACGCCGCTGCTCACCGCCATGAACGATTTGCTGCATCGCCTGGCCTCCAGCACGCAAGCCCAGCGGCGGTTCGTCGCCAACGCCGCCCACCAGTTGAAAACGCCTTTGGCGGGCATGCGCACGCAGGCCGAACTTGCGCTGCGCGAACACAGCACCGAAAAGCTCGACGACAGCCTGAAGCAGTTGGTCAAGGGATCGCAGCGCGCCACGCGCCTGGTCAACCAGCTTCTGGCGCTGACCCGCGCGGAAAGCGTCGATAATCCCGCCCGCCATGCCAGCGAGCGCATCGACCTCAATACCCTCGCGCAAGCGCAAACCGCCCGCTGGGTCGAACAGGCCATGCTCAAGAACATCGACCTGGGATTCGAGCCGGCCTCCGGCCCGGTATGGATAGCCGGCGACTCGCTGATGCTGGACGAAATGCTGGGCAATCTCATCGACAACGCCCTGCTCTATACGCCGGAAAACGGCTGGGTCACCGTGCGCGTCGGCCATTCGCCCGCGCCTTGCCTCGAGGTGGAGGACTCGGGCAGCGGCATTCCCGCTGAGTACCGTGAGCAGATATTCGATCGTTTTTTCCGGATACTCGGCACCTCGGTGGACGGCAGCGGCCTGGGTTTGGCCATCGTCAAGGAAATCGCCGAACAGCACGGCGCCACGATTGCCTTCGCAGAGCCGGGCCAGCGCAACGGCCAGCCCGGAACGACGTGCTTGCGGATAAGCTTTCCAACATAGAATTATAATAATTAGTTACTATTTTTACATAAAAATAACATCCGGGCAGCCACACGTCAGTTTGCTGTCAGCGACGTTTTCTACTGTGTGCCTACCCCGCCCGATAGGCGGACAACCAAAGCAAAAGCACAAAGCCTGCCTACAGGTTCCATCCCTTAGAGGAGACAACATGAGTTCATCCAGCACGGTAGTTCCGCCGCGCCCGCAGCACGCCAACGGCGCACCCGCCGCCACCAACCGCCCCATGACGGCCGAAGAAAAACGCGTCATCTTCGCTTCGTCGCTGGGCACTGTTTTCGAGTGGTACGACTTCTATCTGTACGGTTCGCTGGCCGCCATCATCGCCGCGCACTTCTTTTCCGGCGTCAACCCGACGGCCGGCTTCATCTTCGCCCTGCTGGCCTTCGCCGCGGGCTTTGCCGTGCGTCCTTTCGGCGCGCTGGTGTTCGGCCGGCTGGGCGACATGGTCGGGCGCAAATACACGTTTCTCATCACCATCCTGATCATGGGCCTGTCGACCTTCCTGGTCGGCGTCCTGCCTTCGTACGGGTCGATCGGCCTCGCCGCGCCCATCATCCTCATCGTCCTGCGCCTGCTGCAAGGTCTGGCGCTGGGCGGCGAATACGGCGGCGCCGCAACCTACGTGGCCGAGCATGCCCCGCAAAACCGCCGCGGCTTCTACACGAGCTGGATCCAGACCACGGCGACCATGGGCCTGTTCCTGTCCCTGCTGCTCATCCTGGGCATCCGCAGCGCGCTGGGCGAGCAAGCCTTCCTGGACTGGGGCTGGCGCGTTCCCTTCCTGATCTCCTCCATCCTGCTGGCGATTTCCGTCTGGATCCGCATGCGCCTGCACGAGTCGCCCGCCTTCATCAAAATGAAAGAGGAAGGCAAGCAGTCCAAGGCGCCGCTCAAGGACTCGTTCGGCAAATGGAGCAACCTGAAGATCGTGCTGCTGGCCTTGCTGGGCCTGACCGCCGGCCAGGCCGTCGTCTGGTACACGGGCCAGTTCTACGCCCTGTTCTTCCTGACCAAGACTCTGGGCCTGACCGCCAACACCGCCAACATCATGATTGCGCTGGCCCTGCTCATCGGCACGCCATTCTTCGTGATCTTCGGGGCGCTGTCCGACCGCATCGGCCGTAAACCCATCATCATGGCCGGCTGCCTTATCGCCGCGCTTACCTACTTCCCCGTCTTCAAGGGCATCACCCACTTCGCCAATCCCACGCTCGAGGCCGCGCAGGCATCGGCGCCGGTGACCATCATCGCCGACCCCAACACCTGCTCGTTCCAGTTCAACCCGGTGGGCACCTCGTCGTTCACCAGCTCCTGCGACATCCTGAAGGCATTCATGGCCGGCAACTCGGTCAACTACGCCAACCAGGCCGCGCCGGCGGGCACGGTGGCCACGGCCAAGATTGGCAACGACGTGTTCACCTCGTTCGAGGGCAAGGGCCTGAGCAAGGCCGAATTCACGGCCAAGTCGGCGGAGCTCAAGAAGTCGATGACCGAAGCCATCCGCAGCCATGGCTACCCGGCCAAGGCCGATCCCTCGCAGATCAACTACGTCATGGTGGTCATATTGCTGACCTTCCTGGTCATCCTGGTAACCATGGTGTACGGGCCCATTGCCGCCATGCTGGTCGAACTCTTCCCGACGCGCATCCGCTATACCTCGATGAGCCTGCCCTACCACATCGGCAATGGATGGTTCGGCGGCTTCCTGCCTCCCGTGGCCTTCGCCATCGTTGCGGCAACCGGCAACATCTACGATGGCTTGTGGTACCCCATCATCGTCGCGGCCATGTCCCTGGTGATCGGCACGCTGTTCATCAAGGAAACCAAGGATACCGACATCAACGCCTGAGCCGCTCCCGCAGGCCGGGACGGCGTTTCCGCGCGCAAGCCCTTCCACATGCTGTACCGTTAGCCGCGCCCGGCCGCCTCCCGGGGCGGCTTTTTTTATATCCCGAAACTGGGCAAACCGTTGCCGGCCCGCACGGCGGATAAGTATTTTTTACTTATCCCGGCGATGTTTCAGGAGGCCGTCAGCCCACTGACCGTAGAATTCACCACATAGGAAAAAACAGTGCCGCGGTCGTTGTGTTAATCCCCATTACCCAACCAGGCGCATTGTTCTTCCTGTCTCACTTGTGTTGCGTTCCCCGCGAACTTTATAGCGCAGCATAGTGTGTTCCCTTTATTGGCCCGCATGCCTGCATGCCGGGCCAATTTTTTTGCCGCCGGCGCCCGCCACCGGCGCGCCGGGAAAATGGGCTTACAATCGGCAGTCACTGTTTCGCGCCGCGCCGCCGCTGTGCGTCGCGCGAAATTCTCCGCCTCTGCAAAGTAAGACAATCCATGTGGTTTAAGAATCTGAAAATTTTCCGCCTTGCCCCGGCCTGGTCGATCAGCGCCGACGCGCTCGAAGCGGCTTTACAAAAACACGCCTTCCGTCCCGGCAACAGCCAGGAAATGCAAAGCCTGGGATGGGTGGCCCCGCGCGAAGGCGGCGGCCTGGTCCATTCGGTCGACGGCCAATTCCTGCTCAGCCTGCGCGCCGAGAAAAAATTGCTGCCGGCCACCGTCATCAACCAGGTTGCCCGCGCCAAGGCGCAGGACATCGAAGAACAACAGGGCTACAAGCCCGGCCGCAAGCAGATGAAGGAAATCAAGGAGCAGGTTACCGACGAGCTGCTGCCCAAGGCCTTTACCGTCTATCGCGACACCCGGGTCTGGCTGGACACGCGCCGGCACTGGCTGGTCATCGATGCGGCGGCTGCCGCAAAAAGCGATGAAGTGCTGGGCGTGCTGGCCAAGTCCATCGAGCCCTTCCCCGTTTTACCGCTGCATGTGGAAATGTCGCCCGCCTCGGCCATGACGAGCTGGCTGATCGCCGACGAGCCGCCAGCGGGCTTCAGCGTTGATCAGGACACCGAACTGCGCTCGACCAGCGAGAGCCGCGCGGCGGTGCGCTACGTGCGCCAGAGCATCGAGATCGACGACGTACGCAAGCACGTCCAGGCCGGCAAGCAATGCACGCGCCTGGCCCTGACCTGGGCCGACCGCGTATCGTTCGTGTTGACCGATGGCCTGGACATCAAGCGCGTCACGCCGCTGGACGTGCTCAAGGAAAACCAGGACAGCGCGGCGCAGAACGAAGACGAGCAATTCGATTCGGACATGGCCCTGATGACCGGTGAATTGGCGCGGCTGATCGAAGGCATGGTCGAAGCGCTGGGCGGCGAGAAAAAAGCCGCGTTGTAAGACACGCCCATGCAAGGCTCGCCCACACTGGAACGTGCCTTGCACAGGATGCTGCGCAAGTGCGGGAGCCTACCCGTCGCAGGCGCCCCCGAAGCCTGTAAAAATGCCCCCACGCTGCGCCGCTGACACGGCTTGCTGCCCCCCCACGGGGGGTGCTTTTTGCCTTGGGGCGGCCCAAGGCAAAAGCAGACGGAGCAGCGGGCCCGGCTAATCGATGCCGTGGAACACGCTGTCGTCGGGCCCGATATGGGAAGGCGGGCTCCAGGTGACGTCGCGCAGCGAGTGCTGAACCAGCCCTTCGACGCCCATCAGAACCGCGAAAATCGCCATGCGCACGGGAATGCCGTTGTCGGTCTGGCGGAAGATCGCCAGGCGCGGGTCTTCGTTCAGGTCGACGCTTAAATCGTGCGCCCCCTCGCGGCTGTCGCGCGGCAAGGGATGCATGACAATGACGTCCGGCCCGCAGCACTTGTCAACGATTGCCTTGTTGACCTGGAATTCGGCGGTATAGCCCTCGAGCTCTTCACCGGCGAAGCGCTCTTTCTGGACCCGGGTGGCATAAATCACGTCGGCGCCGGGCAGGCCCTCTTCCAGCGAGGCCGTCTGCTCGATGACGTGGCCGTTCTTGCTGGCCTGCTCGATGATGTAGCCGGGCATTTCCAGGCCGCGCGGCGCGATCAGCGTGAACTTCAGGCCGCGATACAGCGCCAGCAGCTTGAGCAGCGAATGCACCGTGCGTCCGTACTTAAGATCGCCCACCAGGGCGATGTGCGCGCCATCCAGCAGTTTTCCCAGGCGGGAAAACTCGGTCAGTATGGTGTACAGGTCGAGCAGCGCCTGGCTGGGATGTTCGCCCGGGCCGTCGCCGCCGTTGACAACCGGGATATTCGTTGCACGCGCGAACTCGGCCACCGAGCCCTGGTCGGGATGGCGTATGACCATGGCGTCGACGTAGCCGCTCATGACGCGGCTGGTGTCGTAAATGGACTCGCCCTTGGCCATGGAGGAAAACGTGAAGCCCGTGGTGTCGCATACCGAGCCGCCAAGCCGGCAGAACGCGGCGCCGAAACTTACGCGCGTGCGCGTACTGGCTTCGAAGAACAGATTGCCCAGCACCGCGCCTTCCAGCACGCGCGAGACCTTCTGCCGGCGGGCGATGGGCTGCATCAAGTCGGCGATGCGGAACAGCTCTTCCACGGATTCGCGCGTGAACTGGTCGACCGACAGCAACTGATGCTTGCCGTCGCTGGCGATTCTATCGCGCAGCGGGCCGGATTGTACGCTTTGCGCATATTTTTTAAGAAGCGCCTCGTTGTCGACGATTTCGGTGACGAAACGGGTCACGACTTCGGGCATGCCGCGCGCTTCCTGCGAGCCTTCGGGCAACAGCCATGTATCCAGCGCGCGCCGTTTGACGCCGATACGAGCCGCGAAAACGTCACGGGTAAGATTCAGGCGACGCATGGCGTCGCGCAGAAAGACTTGCTGAGATACAGACATATCGCCCCCATAAAATATGCGCATTGCGCATATTTTATGGGCAGCAAGCTAAAATAACGAGTATTTTAAGTAGCTATTGGCAAAATACAACGCCGGTGAGCCGGCGGGCAGGCGATGCCGGTCAGCGCGGCAAAAACAACACCGCCCGCGCATCCGGGTCGTGCCGGAAAAACTCGGTGCGGCTCGACTGGGAGTACGGAGCCACTTCATCGTTGGCCGTGGGAGCGTCGGAGTCGGACGACTGATAGCTGACTCCAGCCAGGTACACGATAAGCCAGCAGCCAATGAGAAAGGCGACGAGGCTCAGGCAAAACGCAACGATCGTGCAGGTCAGCGGCACCCAGTGCGTGCGCCGCGCATAGCCCGACATGGCCTGGTTGAGCAGGCTGGTTTGCGCCAGGTAGGCCCAGAGCAGGCTGAGCCCGCAAAACAAAATGCCGCAGCTGAAGGCAAGCAGCGGCAGGCGCAGCCAGTCGGGAGAGAAGTCGGTGGAGATGACCCCAAGCGCGCAGCACATGACCAGCAGCAAACCCAGCCCGTTGAGCCAGGCCAGATACTTGAACCCGAGCATCAGCATGGTTGCCTGGGGCCTGAAATATTCATTACGTCCGGATACGTTCATGGCAACCCGAATAACGAGAACGGAAACACGCGCAGGCCCCGAGGCGGCATGTTATTTGGCGCCGGCGGCCGGAGCATCGACGCCGGCGATGGCGCGGGCGGCCGCCGTGGCGTTTTCAGCCGTTCCCACCCCGAACACCAGTTGGTCGGAAGTGACGGTGGTGGTGTAATTGGGCGCCGCCAGCATGGTTCGCCCGACCACCAGGGCCAGCCGCTTGTTGGGGTTGCTTGCCGTGATGGAAGCGACTTTTTTCTGGCCTACTTCGTTCAGCGCCAGAGCAAGCAGGCCTTCGCCTTCTTTATTGGTGCCGGCCCGCACGCCGACGAGATCGTCGCGGGTTACGACAGGCTGGGGATTGACATACAGTACGCCGGACTGGATCTTTACCGGGCTCCAGCCCGCCTGGGCGACGGTGTCGGCAAGGAACACGGCAACGGGGGCGCCATGGCTGGATGCCTGCAGCGTGGTTTCGGGAGCGGGCTTGGTGGACGTTTGCTTTCCGGGCATGGATTGGCAAGCCGCCAGCAGCACCAGGCTTGCCGGCACGACGATACGAGCCATAGTTCGCATGATTTTCATGAATCGCCCCCTAGATGGTTTTATATGATGATTGAAATTCTAACAGGAAGCGCAGCCATGCAATTCGGCCATTTGTGTAGAACTACGACCGTTCGCCCGGGTGTATTCATCCCCCGGCGGAGCCCAGGCCGCGGCGCTTGCCCCGCCCGGCCTTGCGCCAAAGAGCACGACCCGCGCTTAAGCCCGTGGTCAGGTATATGGAGCGAAAATAGTAAAGATTTGTCAACGCGCGGGCGGACGGCTCCTGGACGGCCTGCAATTTGGCGGGCATTCCAAAGTGTGTCAAGATAGCACGTTGACCCATTCACACCCTACTCAGTTACCACGTATTTTGCGGAGGCCTTCATGGCTGATACCAAACCCACATTCTCGCCCATGCTCGTCACTGCCATCATCACCATATTCTGGCTTGTGGTGTTCGGCCTCGTCGTGCATCATGGCGAACAAGGCATCCACGAACACGATCACGTCGTCGCTAGCCACGCGGCCGCGAAGTAAGGCTTTTCAGGGCGGCGCCACGCACCTCGATCGCAGCGCTATCCCGTACCCTGCCCTCGGCATCCAGCAGTTCCACATTGTGCCTGCCCGGCCAGGGCGTCCACATCAGGCGGCCTCCGGTTCCGGCCGGCCGGCCATCCACCCTCCACTGCACGGCGTCCGCATCTCCGGCGGCCAACGCCTTGGCCTGCAGCAACAGCTTCTGGTTTTCAGGTGGAATGTCCGGATCCAGCGCAACTATCGTTCCCCCAACGGGGCTGGCGATGCTGGGCAGAGCCGCCGCGCTTTTCAGCTCGCGGCGCGCCCTGACCGTACTCACCGCGGTATCCCCCACGAAATAATCCGTGCGCGCGGGCTCCAGCCCCGAATCGAACACCACGTGCCGCGCCACGACTCCCGCCGGCGCCTCGGGCTGTTTGCTGTCGACCCGGCGGTGCAGGAAGTTCATGATGTCGTGCCAGATGGGCCCCGCGCCCGAAACGCCTGAAACATCGCGCATGCTGGCTCCGCTGCTATTGCCCACCCAAACTCCGACCGTATAGCGCTGCGACCAGCCCATGCACCAGTTGTCGCGCATGTCCTTGCTGGTGCCTGTTTTCACCGCCGTCCAGAAGCGCGTGGCCAGTGGGCTGTCCAGGCCGAAGGTTCGGGCCCGCGCATGACGGTCGGAAAGTATGTCGCCCACGATCCAGGCCGCCGCGGGCGACACGACCGTCGAGGAGGACTCGGCTCCGCTTGCCGCGGGAAGATAGGCGGGCGGCGAATAACGCCCTTCGTTGGCCAGGGCGCGATAGGCATTGCCCAGCGTCAGCAGCGAGACATCGGCGCTGCCCAGCGCCAGGCTGTATCCGTAGAAATCCCCGGTGCGATCCAGCGGCAGACCCAGGTTCACAAGGCGCTGCTGGAACGCATCCGGAGTCACCAGCGCCAGAGTACGCACGGCGGGTATGTTCAGCGACGATGCCAGCGCGGTGCGCACGCTGACCCAGCCCGAAAAGCGCTTGTCGTAGTTTTGCGGTATGTACAGCCCGTTTCCCGTGGGCAGGCCCAGCGGGCCGTCCTCCAGCAGCGACACCGCCGTCAGGCGTTCTTGCTCGATGGCCTGGGAATAAAGAAACGGCTTGAGCGTCGATCCGGCCTGGCGCCTGGCCCTGACGTGATCCACCCAGGCCGAACTGGACAGCTCCCCCGACGAACCAACGTAAGCCAGCACCTGGCCCGTCGCGTTGTCGAAAACCACCACAGCCCCATCGCCAATGTTCCCGGCTTTCAGGGCCTGCAGATGCCTTTGCATGGACTGTATGGCGAACCGCTGCAGATCCGCGTCGAGGCTGGTCTTCAACCGTGCGCCGGGCTGCGGATGTTCTTGTTCCATCACCCACCGCGCAAAATGCGGCGCAAGGCCCTGGCTGTCGGCCCGGCGGGCCGCCACCCGCCTCAAACTGGCCCGAACGAAAGCCGCCAGGCCCTCGCATTCTTGCGGCTGCTCCATTTGCCTGAGCAAGGCGCAGGAACGCTGCCCAAGCAGCTTGGGGGAAGCGTTCGGGCCGCGCAGCATCACGGCGGCCAGCGCCGACTCGCGCGCGTTCAGCCCGCTGGCATGCTTTTGAAACAGGACCCGAGCCAGGGCATCGACGCCCACCAGCTCGCCGCGAAACGAAACCAGGTTCAAATAGGCTTCAAGTATCTGCGGCTTGCTCCAGTGATGTTCCAGTTCGCGCGCCAGCAGCATCTGGTCGATTTTCTGCCTGAGGCTGCGGCCTTGCGGACGCCGCTGGTAGGGTTCATCGATGAGGCCCGTCAGTTGCATGGTTACCGTCGATGCCCCGCGCCGCCCGTGCCCCGTCACGATGTCCCAGGCCGCGGCGCCGATCGCCCGCCAATCGATGCCGTCGTGCGAATAGAACCGCTTGTCCTCCGACAAAAGCACCGCCTCCTGAAAGGCCGGCGAGATGTCGCCGATGGCAAGCCAGTCGCCGCGCCTGCCTTGGTAGTCGGTGCGCAGGCGCTGCAAGGGCTGGCCGTTGCGATCCAGCAGGATTACGTCCGATGCGCGGTATTGCGCTTTTACCTGCTCATACGACGGCATGGCACAAACCGTTCCAGCCATGCCGAACAGCAGCACGCATCCCAACAGCCAGCACCGCCATGGCCACGTCTGGACCTGGAACTTTTCCAGGCTTGCACAAACACCCGGCAACCCCTGCTTCGAGACGGGCAATACTGCCAAGGCTATTTACCTCCCGCCGTCGCACCGTTGGGCGCAACGCCCGGCGCCACCGCACGCACGGTCAAGCCGGCGCCATTGGGCCAGATGCCGCGAACATCGGGCTGATACATCGCCTCGATGCGCGTGGGCGGCAACTGGAACTGCCCGACGGTATTGAGCCGGACGGTGTATTCGAGGCTGGTCTCGCCCTGAGGCAGGTAATCGTAGTACGCGCGCATCGAATCGAACGAGCGCTCGACAAAGCTCGGAGGCCGGCTGTATTGGCCCTCGCGGTCGGCCGATGCGGCATCCTCCGAGGCATCGCCGGCTGCAATGGCCGAATCCCTGCCCAGGCCGCTGCCCAGTATCGTGGCCCCGGCAGGCACCGGATCGCTGAGCACCGCCCACGTGGTGGCCGTCCTGGCGACGATATGCAGCCTCACGCGGTACACATCGCCGCGCGTCCACTGCCCCGGCACAGCCTGCGAAACCGGCGTCACCTGCCTTTGCAGTTCATAGCCGGCCATGACGGGCTTGACGACCGGCACGGCGGCCATTGAACGCACAGTTGCCCAGCCTTGGCCCAAGCCTTGATGCTCGATGGCAAGAGTCTGCCCGGCATTGCTCGTCCAGGGCTCGAAGTACCGAACCACCGGAATATCCACTGGCGCCTTGACCCCGGACGCCGCGCCGATCCGCGCCCCAGAGGCCCGCACGGCGCCACCCGCCGCGGCGCCTGCGGGCGGCCAGGCATAGGTTTGCGCAACACCGCCCGGTTCCAGACTCAAACGCGTCTTACCCGAAATACCGGCGCGTTCGTAGCGGCGCGAAAACTTCTCCATGGCCAGGCTGGCCAATAGATTGGCAGTGGTGGTTCGCCAGGCCCCATCGCGCTGACGCGCCATCAGGCCCTGCGCCAAACGCGGCATGTCGTCGGCCCAGGCGGGGTCGTCCATGACCGTCAGCATCAGCCTGGCGGCATTCACTTCAGGACTGGACATCAGCCACCACCAGTTGTTGCCGGCATCATCCGCAAACACCAGCTCGGTTCCCCGGCTCAGCAAGCGGGCCTGCAAGTTCTGATACGCCTGCGCCTTGAGGGCCGCGCTGCCGGGAATGGACGGAACGCGCCGCAGGATCGCCAGCCAGTCGATCACCGCCCCGGTCGGCCAACGGTCGGGAGCAATGACGATGCTGTCCAACATGCGCGCATCGACCAGGCCTTCGCGCGACAAGGCTTCCAGGGCCAGCAGCTTGCGCACGTCCAGGTCGCGTTGCGGCGCCCAGCGATTCCGCACGATCTTGCCGGTGACGAAGGCCTGCAAGCCATGCGTCATCCTGTCGCGGCTTTCCTTGGGGATGGAAAACGGCAGGCCCAGGGCTTGCGCTTCGTTGCTGGCAGCCAGCAGATAGGCAGTCAACACCTCGCTGCCTTGCGACAGCCCCGGAAAATAGCTGGCCAGCCCATCGTCGTCCAGGTAATCGGGCAACTGAGCGACCACCTTGGCCCACTGCTCGCTGCTGCGCATGCCGATGGCCCTGGAGCCAAGCTGCTCGAGGCAGGTATAGGGATAAGCCTTGAACCACTGCCGAACGCCCGGCAGGCTTCCCCCCAGCGACGGCTGCAGGTAGATCTCCAGACCGCCCCTGGGCAGGCCCTTGGCGTTCTTCAGGCTCGTTGCCGGCGCCTGCACGGCAAGGCGAACGGGGTGGTCCTGCCCGATTTCCATCAAAACGCTCTGGGTGGCGGCAATCGGTACGCTCGGCACAAGCCTTTGCGTTACCGCCAGACGGTCTTGCGCCAGCCCATTTCCACCCTTCGCCGCGCCCGCGGACGGCCCATTGGCCGGAGCCTGCGCCGACGGTTCCGCCCGCGCGTCCTGGGGAAGTTCATGCGCCTGCAAGACCCAATTCATGTCCACCGCCCCATCGGGCAAATTGCTTTCCGGCGCCTGCACCGGCCAGGTCACCGATTGCGCGGCGCCAGCCGGCACCT
Organism: Eoetvoesiella sp.; assembly: GCF_035555955.1. Classification (NCBI taxonomy): domain Bacteria; kingdom Pseudomonadati; phylum Pseudomonadota; class Betaproteobacteria; order Burkholderiales; family Alcaligenaceae; genus Eoetvoesiella; species Eoetvoesiella sp. Next base: position 72,817 of record NZ_DATMGA010000009.1, read on the forward strand.
GCACTTGTTGCGCCGGCAACTCCTCGGCAGGCAGGCCTGTTCCCGAATAGCCGGCTTCCACCCGCACGCGCATATCCCGCTGCGTGGTGTTGCGCACAGTCAGCATGGCTTGATAATGATCGCCTTCCCGCACCAGGGCGGGCAGCCCCGAAATGGCCTGCAAATCCTGCGTGGCGGCAATGGTGGCTCGCCCCGTGCCGAAACGCTGCGCGCCATAGTCGGCAATGGCCACCAGCCGGAACGACGTAATGGCGTCGTTGAGCGGCACGGTCAGGCGCGCCATGCCCTGCGCATCGAGCTGAACCAAGGGGCGCCACAGCAGCAGCGTATCCAGCAATTCGCGCGTCGGACTCATGCCCCCTCCACCCCCTGCCGCCACAGCCTTGCGCCCATAATGGCGCCGACCGACGATCTGCATCTGGGCGGTGGCTGTTTCGACCCCGTAGCTGCGGCGCTGGCGCATGGCGTCCAGCAATTTCCAGCTGGTATTGGGGGCCAGTTCCAGCAAGGCCTCGTCCACCGCCGCGAAAGCCACCTGGCCATTGGCCGCGGGCGTGCCGTCGGGCAACGAAACCTGTATCGTGACTTCGGCCTTGCCGCGCACCTGATAGCGCGTCTTGTCGCTGCTTACCTTGACCACGAGCTGATCCTGCTTGTCGGCCACGCGAATTTCGGCCAATCCGAAACGGAACGCCGGCTTGGACAAATCGACCAGGCCGGTCGGCGCGCGGTATTCGCCATGCGCGCCGCCGTAGGCGTGGAACCAGGCCGCCGGCTGCTTCCAGCCCCAGGTGAAGAACGAGTACCAGGGCACCTCGTGCAGCCGCCCGCGCAGCGCCAGCACCGACACATAGACATTGGGCCCCCATTGCGGCTGTATGGGAATCCGCACGCGCGGGTTATTCCCCTTCAATTCCACCACCTGCGTCGACAACACGCCCTCGCGCTCGACGGCAACCAGCGCGGTCGCTTCCCGGAACGGCATGCGCACCTGGAACTCGGCGGTTTCGCCCGGCGCATATTCTTTCTTGCCGGGAATGATGTCGATGCGGTCGTCGTTCGCGCCGCCAAACCACAGCTCGCCCGCGCCCGTAATCCATACCGACGACATGGCCCGGGATTCGCGCCCCTGGGCATCGCGGGCCGTCGCCACCAATTCGATATTGCCCGATTGCTTTACCTTGGCCTGGCAAGGCAATTGTCCCTGGGCATCGGTCTTGCCCTGGCAGACGACGCCCAGGTCATGGGTTTCAGTGTGGCTGTCGTAGGAATAAAAGCCGCCCACCATGCGCTTGCGGGTGGAATAGATGATTCGGCTCACCGCCTTGATGGACATCTCCACACCGGCCTGCGGCTTGCCCTGCGGCGACAGCGCCAGCCCCGTGACGGCAATGTCGCGGCCCTGCTCCACCCAACTGCCGGCGCGTATGCCGGCCACCACGCTTGCCGGCCACACCGTGGCTGTCTGGCTCAGCGTCTGGATCTGTCCGTTCGGATCCGCGAACGTGGTTTCGAACAGCAGGTCGCGCGCCCGGCCGCCAAGGGACGGCAAG
>NZ_DATMGA010000010.1:0-11137 GCF_035555955.1 Eoetvoesiella sp.
AATGGAGATGCTCTCACGCAGAGCGTACGGGTTCAGGAATTTTGAGAATTACCGCATGAGAGTCTTGGCTCAGTGCGGTTGGAATGGTGTGATTAACCGAGTTTGATGAATGCCCAGATCCCCCGTTAATGGGGAAGAGCCTGAATGCCCAGATCCCCCGTTAATGGGGAAGAGCCCGTAAAGTCTTGATGCTAAAAGGAATTCTGGTGGCGCATCCCTGATTCGAACAGGGGACCTGCGGATTATGATTCCGTCGCTCTAACCGGCTGAGCTAATGCGCCAAAGCACGAAACTATACCATAAATTTTTAGGTGGCGGCAAAGCCACATTCGGAAAACAACGTCTTGGTCCAATGTAGCAATCTCTCAAGACAATGATCTATATCAAAAGCATGCTTGGCAATGTCTCCTAGAATTTGAGACACCAGTAACAAGAAGTCATCAGCCATGACAAACCGCTCTCCACCGCGCGCCGGCCCGGCCGAACCGCAAGGAAAGCGCCGAGACATCAACAGGACACGCTGCCTTCCATGCGCAAAAACCTTCCCATCACGAACGTCGAAACGAAAGTACGCGGCGACCAATACCTGATCTCCAAAACCGACCTGAAAGGCCGCATCATCTATGCCAATCCGGCGTTCATCGAAGTCAGCGGCTTTCACCGCGACGAGCTGATCGGCAAGGCGCACAACGTCATCCGCCACCCCGACATGCCGCCGGCGGCGTTCGCCGATTTGTGGGAATGCATGAAGGCCCGCAAGCCCTGGCTGGGCCTGGTCAAGAACCGGCGCAAGGACGGCGGCTTCTACTGGGTGCTGGCCAACGCCTACCCCGTCTGGGAAAACGGCGAGGTCACCTGCTATGCCTCGGTGCGGGTCCAGGCCAGCGAAGAACAGATCCGCGCGGCCGAAAGCTTTTACGCCGACCTCAATGCCGGACGCAGCCGCGGCTACGCCGTAGAAGCGGGCCAGCGCGTCAGCCGCGGATGGCGGCGGCTGCCCGAACTTGCCGCGCGCCCCTTTCAAAACAGCCTACGCGCCGGACTGTTCCGCATGTCCTGCCTGGCCGTCGCCGCCATCGCGGGCGCCAGCTATTTCGCCTTCACCGGCGGCGTGCCCCAAGAATGGGCATGGGCGGTCTGGCCGGGCATCGGCCTGGCGACGGCCGGCATGCTGGGCTACGGGTGGTCGCTTGCCGCCCGCGTGCTCGGGTCACTGGAAGACGCCGCGAGCGTGGCGCGGCAGATCGCAGCGGGCAATCTTTCCACCGAAATGCCGAAGGGCCGCAGCGCCGAGGTCGACAACCTGAACTTCTACCTGGACATCATGCGCAAAAGCCTGATCAGCATCGGCGGCGATGTGCAGCTTGGCGTCAACGCCACCGGCCACACGGCTCAAATCCTCTATGCCAACAACACCCATCTTTCGGCCCGCACCGAAAGCCAGGCGGCCTCGCTGCAGCAAACCGCCTCCGCCATGGAGGAAATCACCGTCACCGTCAAGCAGAATGCGGACAATGCCAGCGCCGCCGCCCGCCTGGCCAACGAAAGCATGCAGATCGCCCAGCGCGGCGGCAGTGTCGTCTCGGAAGTCGTCCACACCATGGACGGCATACGCGGCAGCGCCAACAAGATTTCGGATATCGTCACGCTGATAGAAGGCATCGCCTTCCAGACCAATATCCTGGCCCTGAACGCCGCCGTGGAATCGGCACGAGCCGGCGAGGCCGGGAAAAGCTTTGCCGTGGTGGCCGGCGAAGTGCGCAATCTGGCGCTCAAAAGCTCGCAAGCCGCCAAAGAGGTCAAGGCGCTCATCGACGACTCCACCGCGCGGATATCCATGGGAGCCGAACAGGCCTCGCGCGCGGGCGACACCATGCAGGAAATCGTCGAGTCGGTGCAACGCGTCACCGCTATCATGGCCGAAATCTCCACGGCGTCCGCCGAGCAATCCAGCGGGCTGCTGCAAATCAACCAGGCCATCGGACAAATGGACGGGGTGACGCATCAAAATGCCAACCTGGTGCAGGAACTGGGCCAAACGGTGCGCGCGCTGTCGGCCGAAGCTGACAACCTCGGCGAAGCCATCGGCGTGCTCAACACAGGGCTGCAAAAAGAAGGCCGGCCCTCCGCCCTGCGCTCCCAACCCCAAGCGCACAAGCCGAATGCCGGCGGCAGGCCGTCCAAAGCCCACGCCGCCTACCCTTCCCCCGCAGCCGGCCTTGCCGCCCGGGCCAACCACGTCCTGGCATCGTCTTAGGGCCTGTTAACACTTTCCGCGTTGGAAAGTGTTAACAGGCGCTAGCCCCCTTCTCGAAAAGAAAGCTCCCTCCCCGGCCCGGGCAAGCGTCCGAGCCGGAATAAAAAACGTCCGCTTGCTGCGCCCATGCGCCGCACTGGCGGCATGCACCCGTTACAATGTGGCGTTGGCCGCTCATGCGGCCATGTTCTAGCCAGACGGAGCCTTCGTGAGCGTTTCAATTTTCGACAGCTTTCTTACCACCACGGAAATCATCGACGTCTTCGACGACGCGGCCGTCATCCAGGCCATGCTGAAATTCGAAAACGCCCTGGCCCGGGCGCAAGCCGCCGAAGGCATCATTCCCGAATCCGCCGCCCAGGCCATTGCCCAGCACTGCGATGCGCAGCGCTACGACATTCCCGCCATCGTCGTCGCCAGCCGCCACGCCGGCAGCATGGCCATACCGCTGGTCAAGGAACTCACCAAGGCCGTCGCGGCGTCCAGCCCGGAAGCCGCCATCCACGTGCATTGGGGCAGCACCAGCCAGGACGTCATAGACACCGCAATGGTGCTGGTCACCCGCGATGCCCTGACGCAAATCGACGCCACCCTTACTCATCTCACGAACCGCCTGTTCGAACTAGCTGAACAGCATCTGGATACGCCTGTCCTGGCCCGCACCCTGATGCAGCCAGCGCAAGTCATCAGCCTGGGATTCAAATTCACAGGCTGGGCGGCGCCGCTGGTGCGCGCGCGCCAGCAACTGCGCACACAAGCCCGGCGTTCGCTGCAACTGCAGCTTGGCGGCGCGGTGGGCACGCTGGCCGTCATGGGCGGCAAAGGCCCGGCCGTCGTCAAGCGTGTTGCGGCCGAACTGAACCTGACCGAGCCGCAATCCAACTGGCATACGCAACGCGACGAATGGGTGCGCCTGGGGCTCGAAGTCGCCGTGCTGGCCGGCAGCCTGGGCAAGATCGCCAAAGACCTCAGCTTGATGGCGCAAGGCGAAATCGCCGAACTGTCCGAGCCTTCCGGCCAGGGGCGCGGCGGCTCGTCGGCCATGCCGCACAAGCGCAATCCCGTTTCGTCCATGATCGCGCTGGCCGCCGCGGGCCGCACGCCGCAACGCGCCGCCGCCCTGCTGGCCAATATGCCGCAAGAGCACGAGCGCGGCCTCGGCAACTGGCAGGCCGAGCTGGCCGAGTGGCCGGCGCTTTTCCTGAGCACCCAGGGCGCTCTTGCCGCGCTGCGCGAAGCCATGGACGGCCTGCAGATCGACAGCGGCCGCATGCTGCGCAATATCGACTCCCTGCAAGGCCTGGTTTTCGCCGAGACGGTCACTATCTACCTGGCCGGCGCCATCGGGCGCCCCCAGGCCCACCATCTCATGGAAACGCTTACCCGCCAGGCCGTGGCCGAAAACAAGACGCTGGAAACCGTGGTTTCCGCCGCTGTCCAGGCCGATGCCCAGCTACGCGAAAAAATCGATCTGGCGACGCTGCATACGCTGTTCGACCCCGTTGCCGCCACCGCCTGCGGCGCCAGCCTGGCCCGCCGGCAACTGCCCGAACTGCGCGCCGCCATGCATTAGGGCCTGTCAACAGGCCCCAGGCAGGCCATCGCAACGCCGCGCCCTCCAGATACGCGGCGGCACGAATGCCGGCACGACTCCACACCTAAATTTTCTTCATATCTCGACAGGACCACCATGAGCTACGATCCCTCCGACCTCGATCTCGAACGCGGCTTCAAAAACCGCCGTGAAATTCTGGGCGACGCCTGGGTAGAACGGTCGGTTTCCCGCGCCACCAACTTCAACGCCGAGTTCCAGCACCTGATCACGCGATTCGCCTGGAACGAAATCTGGGGCCGGCCGGGGCTGGAAAAGAAAACCCGCCGCGCCATGGTGCTGGCCGTCACCATGGCCCTGGGACGCTGGGAGGAATTCGAACTGCACGTGCGCTCGGCCCTGGTCGGCGGCGATCCGGACACCCGCCTGACGCCCGACGAGCTCAAGGAAATCCTCATGCAGACGGCCATCTACGCCGGCGTGCCTGCCGCCAACACGGGCTTTACGCACGCCCAGGAAATCCTGCGCGAGGTGGGTCCGCAAATCGGCTATACGCTGGAGCCCATGTCGCCGCTGGACGCCTTTCATCCGGGCAACGGCAAAGACCTGGTCACGGCCAGCAAGCCCGCCCTGCACTACAACCTGCGCAAGGCTCGCAACGGCGCGCCGCGCAAAACCATTGTGCTCAGCCACGCGCTGGGCTGCGACCTGACCATGTGGGACTGGCTGGCCAATATCCTGGCGGCCGACTGCGACGTCGTCAGCTACGACCATCGCGGCCACGGCGGCTCCGACGCCCCCGCCACGCTGTACACCATGCCCGAACTGGCCGCCGACGCCGCCCGCCTGGTGCAAGAGCTGGACTGCGGTCCGGTCGTCTGGATAGGGCTGTCCATGGGCGGCATGGTGGGCCAGGAGCTGGCCATCCGCAATCCCGAACTGGTACAGGCCCTGGTCATCGCCAATTCCACCTCAGCCTATCCCGACACGGTGCGCCAGGCCTGGCAGCAACGCATCGAAACCGTGCGCGCCGGCGGCATCGAAGCCATTGCCGACGCCGTCATGGAACGCTATTTCCACGACGAATTCCGCAAGGAAAGCGCCGGACTGGTGGCCGCGTTCCGCCGCCGCCTCACCAGCACCGACCAGGACGGCTACATCGGCTGCTGCAACGCCGTGGGCACCGTGGACACCACCGCCCGCCTGCCGAAAATCTCCTCACCGACGCTGATCATTGCCGGCGCGCTGGATCAAGGCGCCCCCGTGTCCATGTCGGAAACCATGGCCGCAAATATTCCGGGCGCCAAACTGGTGGTACTGGAAGGCGCGTCGCACCTGGCTGTGGCCGAACAGCCCAAGCCATTCGCCCAGGCCGTGGCCGAATTCCTCGCAGCGCTGAAATAGGCAGGCACGCCGGCTGCGCCCACCGGCGCGGCGGCAAAGAGCCGCCGTTGATCCGGCGCCCGGCAGCCCTCAGACTGGGCAAAGAAGCCAACGATCATAAAGGAAGCCCACAGGTGGCCAGTTCCATTCCCCGCGACAACTCAAGACCCGTCGCCAACCGGCAATTCCTGCTGGTGGCCTGCGCCGGGTTCGCCAGCATGGCGGGCATGCGCCTTTGCGATACGCTGCTGCCCGCACTGGCCCGATCGTTCGACGCCGGCGTCGGCGACGCGGCGGGCGCGGTATCGATGTTCGCCATCGCCTACGGCGTCCTGCAGCTCGTCTACGGACCGCTGGGCGACCGCTACGGCAAGCAGCGCGTCATCTGCCTGGCGGTGGCGGTTTCCGCCTTCATCAATCTTGCCCTGACCTTTTCACCCAGCCTCTCCATCTTGACAGGCCTGCGCTTCCTGGCCGGCGCGGCGGCCGCCGGCATCGTGCCGCTGAGCATGGCCCACATCGGCGACTCGGTTCCCTATGCGCAAAGGCAGCAGGTGCTGGCCAAGTTTCTCACGGCCACCATCATGGGCATGATCTGCGGCCAATGGGCGGGCGGCATACTTGCCGACACACTGGGCTGGCGGACTGGCTTCGTGCTGCTGACCTTGCTGTTCGGCGCCGTGGCGACCCTGATGGCGCGCCGCCTGCCGCCGGTTCCCGGCGCCGCCGCCCAGGCGGATCGCAAGGGCTACGGGGCGCAACTGATGGTGGTGCTGCGCACACCCTGGGCCCGGCGCATATTGCTGGCGGCGCTGATCGAAGGCTGCGTCGCCTACGGCGCTTTTGTTTTCATTCCGGTGCACCTGCACGAACGTTTCGGCCTGTCGCTGACCATGGCCGGAGGCGTCGTCGTGTTGTATGGACTGGGCGGGCTGGGTTACGCCATGAGCGCGCGCCGCATCGTGGCGCGGCTGGGCGAACCGCGCATGGTGCTGTGCGGCGGCGCCCTGATGGCCACGGGCTTCGGCGTGCTGGCCTTCGCCCCCTCGTGGACGTGGTCGATACCCGCCTGCGCGCTGGCGGGTTTCGGTTTCTACATGATGCACAATACCCTGCAGGCCAACGCCACACAGATGGCGGTGCAGGCTCGGGGCACGGCTGTGTCGCTGTTTGCCTGCAGCCTGTTCCTGGGCCAGTCCATCGGCGTCGGCATCGTCGCCCAACTGCTGGACAGCCTGGGCACCAGCGCGGCCTTCATTCCGGGAATGGTGGTACTGCCGCTGCTGGGCCTATGGCTGGCCTGGTCGATTCGACACCGCCGCTAAGTCGCAAATTACTTCTGCTTGCCCGGATCCTTGACGTCGCGGATGACGTCGAATTCGACGTTCTGCAGTTTGTCGCCCACTTTCTCGACCTTGCGGATATAAATGTTCTGGTCGATGTCGCGCGTTTCGGGATCGATGGTGATGGGGCCGCGCGGGCTTTCCCATTTCATGCCCTTGGCAGCGGCAATGAACTTGTCGCCCGTGGCGTCACCGCCGGTTTTCTTGAGCACGGCATAGATGAGATGCATGCCGTCGTAGCCAGCCACCGACATGAAGTTGGGGCGCTTGTTGGGATAGGCCTTGTAATACGCCTGCGTGTAGGCCTTGTTCTCGGGCGACTTGTGGTCTTCGGAATAATGGAAGGAGGTAACGACGCCGACCGCCGCTTCGCCCATGGCGTCCAGCACGTCTTCGTCGGTCAGGTCGCCGGTGGAAATCAGCTTGATGCCGTCCTTGGCCAGGCCGCGTTCTTTATAGCCCTTCAGGAAGGCAACGCCCTGCTCGCCAGCCGGAACGAACAGGAAGACGGCATCGGGCTTGGTGTCCTTGACCTTTTGCAGGAAGGGAGAAAAGTCGGGATTCTTGACCGGGGTGCGCACTTCGCCCACGATTTTCCCCCCGCCCGCGGTGAAGGTCTTGACGAATTGCTTTTCGGCATCGTGGCCAGGGCCGTAGTCGGCCACCACGGTATAGACGGTCTTGATGCCGTTTTTCAGCGCCCACGTGGCGATGGGAGCGCTGACTTGCGGCAGGGTCATGGAGGTGCGCACAATGTACGGCGATTTTTCGGTGACCGACGACGTGGCGGCGTTCATGACCACCATGGGAATCTTGGCCTGGGCCGACAAAGGCCCCACGGCAAACGCCGAAGGCGTCAGGCCGAAGCCGGCCAGGATGTCGACCTTGTCCTTCACAACCAGTTCTTGCGCGGCGCGCTTGCTGAGCTCGGGCGCCACGCCGGTGTCGTCCTTGACGATGAGCTCGACCTTGCGATCGCCGATCTTGTCGCCATGCTCGGCCATGTACAAATGGACGCCGTTCAATATTTGCTGGCCATAGCCGGCAAACGGGCCGGACATGGGCAGGACCATGCCGATTTTCAGGTCGTTGGCCGCATGCGCGGCGCCGGCCGCGCCGAACGCCAAGGCGACGGCGATCAGTGATTTCTTCATTTGCATGGAAATTTCTCCTGGCTATTATCTATTATCGTTATGCCCGATCCGGGCCGGTATTACCCTGGCGATCAAAAACCGCCAAGGCAAGGGGCGAAAGTTCTTGGAATAAACATTTATTCGCGTAAAGAACATGATGTAACAGATTAGTGTCGGCCCTTGCCTTTGTCAACGCGGCGAATCAGCCAATCGCCACGACGTCCCAGGGGCCCGGCGCAGCACGGCGGTTTCCCGAAGTATGGTCATCAAGGTCTTGGCCGACGGCCCCAGGCTGGTATCGCTGCGATGCAAAAGCCCCACCGGCTCTTCCGTGCCTTCCAGTTGCACGGGCAATATCTGCAGCAGGCCCATATCGACGTCTTCGCGCACCGCCCCCATGGGGGTGAACCACAGGGAATCGGACTGCAGGGCGATGAGCCGGGCGATCGATACGGACAGGGTTTCGAAGCAGCTGGCCGGCAGCTTGAGCCCGCGCGCCTGCAGATGGCTTTCGGTGTTGTGGCGAGGCACCGTGCCCTTGGTGGACACGATAAGGGGATACTGGATGACCTCGTTCAGCGAAAGGCCGGTCTGGGCGAGAACGGGGTGGCCCTTACGCGCCACCACCACCAGCGGCTCCACGTACAAGAGCTCGAACGACACGCCGACCATCATCTTGGGGTCGGCCATTCTTCCCAGGGCGAAATCCACTTCGCCAGCCTGCAGCTTGTCGAGCAGCGGCGCGTTGGCCGCCACCTGGATATCCACCCCGACCCCAGGCCGGGCGCGGCGGAACTCGGCCAGCGCTGGCGGCAGCAAATCGGGCGCCACGGTAGGCAGGGCCCCTACGTAAACCGCTTCGTGCTGGGTTTCGCTGTCGGCGCCCACGGCGCGCCTTGCGCCGTCCAGCGCATCCAGCACCGAGACGGCATGGGTAAGAAATGTCTGCCCATCGCGCGTCAGTCGCGCGCCGAAGCGGCCCCGCTCGACCAGGCGCGCTTCGACCAGGCTCTCCAGTTCGTGCAGGGTCTTGGAGACGGCAGGCTGGCTCAGCAAAAGCTTGTCGGCCGCCTTGCCCAGATGCTGCTCCTGCGCCACCGCGACGAAGCACTGGATATGCCGCAGCCGGATGCGGTTCGCAAAATTGTCGACTTTCATGATTCCATAACTTCAGATTATTGAATAATGCATGTTAATTCAATTTACATGAATATTTTTTAGTCCTATCATTCGGCCACTGAGTCGCTGGACGACGCAGGCAGAATCCACAGGAGAATTCCCATGACCACCCCAACCGAACAATTCGGCGAGTTCTATCAGCGCGACCGGACCATTCATCCGGCCGCCTATACGCCCGGCTACAAAACCAGCGTTCTGCGCTCCAACCAGAAAGCCCTGATCTCCCTGTCGAACAGTCTGTCCGATATTACCGGGCCGCAATTCAGCCCCGACGAACTCGGCCCCCTGGATAACGACCTTATCCTGAACTACGCCAAAGACGGCATGCCCAACGGCGAGCGCATCCTGGTTCACGGCTTCGTGCGCGACGAAAACGGCAAGCCCGTGCCCAACGCGCTGATCGAAGTCTGGCAAGCCAACGCCTCGGGCCGCTATCGCCACAAGAACGACCGCTACGTCGTCGCCCCCATCGACCCCAATTTCGGCGGCTGCGGACGCATGCTCACCGACAAGAACGGCTACTACTTCTTCCGCACCGTCAAGCCGGGCCCCTACCCCTGGCGCAACAACATCAACGACTGGCGCCCCGCCCACATCCACTACTCGATCCAGGCATCGGGTTTCGCGCAGCGCCTGATCACGCAAATGTACTTCCAGGGCGATCCCCTCATTCCGGGCTGTCCCATTGTGCGTTCCATCAACAACGAAGAGTCCGTGCGCGGCCTCATCGCCCAGTTGGATCGCAATGCCTTCGCGGCCATGGACAGCATGGCCTACCGTTTCGACATCGTGGTACGCGGATCGCGCGCGACCTTGTTCGAGAACTATGTCCAAGGAGCCAAATAATGAGCGACATCAGCACCCCCGTCTACCTGAAGGAAACCGCTTCCCAAACCGCGGGTCCATACGTCCACATCGGCCTGGCTCCCAAGCAGGCGGGCTTCGACATCTTTGAAAACAACTTCGGCAATGTGCTGGTCAAGCCCGAAACCAAGGGCGAGCGCATCACCATCGAAGGCCGCGTCATCGACGGCAGCGGCGCCGTCATCAAGGACGTCCTGCTCGAAATCTGGCAGGCCAACGCCGCCGGCCGCTACAACCACCCCGCCGACCAGCAGGCCGACAAGCCCCTGGACGAGAGCTTCCGCGGCTGGGGCCGCGCGTGCACCGACTTCGAAAGCGGCATCTACACGTTCGAAACCATCAAACCCGGTTCGGTCACCGGACGCAACGGCAAGCCCATGGCCCCGCACATCAATGTCTGGATCGTGGCCCGCGGCATCAACATCGGCCTGAGCACCCGCATCTATTTTTCCGACGAGGAAAAAGCCAATGCCGCCGATCCCGACCTGACCAGCATCGAATGGGTCGAACGCCGTAAAACCCTGGTCGCCCAGCGCAGCGAAAAAGACGGCAAGGTGGTCTACACCTTCGACGTATATCTGCAAGGCCCCGACGAAACCGTGTTCTTCGACGTCTGATTCCGGGCCGGGCGGATCCTGCGCCGTGAAGCGCGCACTGCGCGCTTCAGCAGGCCAAGGTCTTCCCTCGCCGATCACGCCGCCGTGTATTATTGGCGCAATAGAAAGGCCAGCCTGAAAATCGGGCTGGCCTTTTTGTTTCGCGCAACGCCTCCCGGCGCAGCTATCCTGCTTATAGCTATGACTATTTGCGCGCCCCCATCAGCATATTGATCCTGGCGGCGGCGGCCAGCAGCCTGGGCAGGCTGACCTGCAGCAAGTGCTCGGCGCTGCTGGTGCTTGCGTGACCGCTGATATTGATGGCGGCAACCACCCTGCCCGCATGATCGTAGATGGGAGCCGCCATGGAAACCAGGCCCGGCTCGAGCTCTTCGACGACCAGGCTCCAGCCCTGAACCCGCACTTGCTCGATGGCGGCAAGCAGCTTTTCGGGGTCGACGATGGTATTTGGCGTATGCGCCACCAGGTTCATGCCGGCAATACGCTGGCGCAGTTGCTCCGGCGCCAGGCCGGCCAACAGCACCCGCCCCATCGACGAACAGTCGGCCGGCAGCCGGCTGCCCACCCCCAGGTTGATCGACATGATCTTGTGCGCCGGAATGCGCAGCACGTATACGATTTCATTGCCGTCCAGCACCGCCGCCGAGCTGGACTGGCGCAACTCTTCGACCAGGGCCTCCATGACCGGCTGGGCCTGCGTCCAGACTGGCAGCGACGTCAGGTAGGCAAACCCCAGTTCCAGCACCTTGGGCGTCAGGCGGAACAGGCGGCCCTCGGCCGCCACATAGCCCAGGCTGAGCAAGGTAAGC